>NZ_WTKZ01000081.1:0-13762 GCF_011378805.1 Pseudoalteromonas sp. Z9A6 | reverse complement strand
CACTTAATCTAGCCAAAACAAGTTATGCACTTACAATTTGAATCTAGGTCGTTAATTTTTGCAAACGCAGTACCTAAGCGAGTAACCACTTCTGGTAGTTGGTCATCCAGTATTTCAGCTTTATCAGCACCCCATGCTAGTACCACAGTAGAGCCTAACTTAAAGCGACCCATTTCTTCACCCTTTTTAAGCGTGATGGCGTTATCGCCAGTGGTTGGGTATTTCCAACTAAATACATCGCTACCTGCTGGTGGCGTGACAGTACCTGCCCAAATAGTTTCTATGCTGGCTACAATTGTTGCGCCAACAAGTACCATAGCAAGCGGACCAATTTCAGTTTCAAAAATTGCTACTACTCGTTCATTACGTGCAAACAAGTTAGGCACGTTTTGCGCGGTAAGTGGGTTTACTGAAAATAAATCACCTGGCACGTAAATCATTTTGCTTAGTGTGCCATCAATTGGCATATGAATACGGTGGTAATCTTTAGGTGCTAAATAAATAGTGGCAAACTTACCGCCTAAAAATGGTGTTGTATTATCTTGTGAGCCGCCTAGTAGCGCTTGTAAGCTGTAATCGTGACCTTTAGCTTGTATTAGCTGTCCGTCAACAATATCGCCTAGCTGGCTGATTGCGCCATCCACTGGATGAATGATGATATCGCTATCTTCTACCATTGGGCGCATGCCGTCTTTTAAAGGGCGAGTAAAAAATTCATTAAAGCTTTTATAATGAGCAGGATCTGGGTATTGGGCTTCGCTCATATCTACTTTATATTGCTTAATAAATAGTTTAATTAAAGTCGTTGTTAAAGCGCCTGCTTTAGCTGCGGCTAATTTACCCACTACGCGTGAAATAAAATGTTTTGGCATTGCGTACTGCATTGCAATTTTAAATTTGTCTAAACTCACAGTATTTATCCTAAATTATACGCGAGGCGCACGGGCGCCTGCACGGCCATCGGCCATTGTTTCTAAAATTCGGTGGTAGCTGTCAAAGCGCAATTGAGAAATTTTGCCATCTGCTACAGCTTTTTTAACTATACAGCCCGGATCGTTTAAATGTTTACAGTCTCTAAAGCGGCACCCGCCTATAAATTCTCTAAACTCTTTAAAGCACCAGGTTACACGCTCAACATCTAAATGCCATAAACCAAACTCACGAATTCCTGGCGAGTCGATTAGGTTACCGCCACTTGGTAAATGGTGAAGGCGTGAAACAGTTGTTGTGTGCTGTCCTAAGCCGCTGTTTTCAGATACTTCTTTAGTTAATATTTCAGCGTTAGGTAATACAGTATTAACGAGGGTGGATTTACCCACACCACTTTGGCCAACAAAAATGTTATTTTTACCAACAAGTACTTCTTTTAATTCATCAATACCATTGCCCGATATATTACTAACAAGGAGTACTTGGTAATCAAGTTTACGATAGATATCGAGAACTTTTTGTATTTCGCTAAGACCTGCGTCATCAATTAAATCTATTTTATTGAGTACTAAAATTGGCTCAATACCCATATCTTCACAGGCTATTAAATAGCGGTCGATAATACTTGGGGTAAACTCAGGTAATACCGCCGATACCATGAGTATTTGATCAATGTTAGCCGCAATAACTTTTACGCCGTCGTAAAAGTCAGGACGGGTAAGTTGCGAGCGACGCTCTTGCGTGGCTTCAATTACTCCGGCTAAATCACCTTCACTTACTTTGGCTCGGCGAAACAATACCTCATCACCACACACTAAATTTGACACGGTACGTCGTATATTACAACGAAGTACATCGCCATTGTCAGTTTCTACATCGGCGTGTTGGCCAAAACGACTGATCACAATTGCGCTCTCGACCTGACCTAAATTATCGGTTTGCCACTCTTGCGCGCCTTTTTTAGCTGGTCTTGAGTCTGCGCTATTAATGCGCTTTTGGTGGTTGGCCTTGATCTGACGCGATTGGCCTTTACTTAATTTTTTCTGTTTTGCCACTGGAGGCCTATAACCTTAGTTAAATGTCGCTTTTCCTAAAAAAAGCTTTAGCTCGACGGTTGATGCTAATATGATATATCGAAATGCGTTGGATCTAAAGGAAAGCACCGCTTAGGTAATTATGACTATTAATAAATCAAATTTAATTTGGCTCGATCTTGAAATGACAGGACTCGAACCAGAGACCGATAAAATACTCGAAATTGCGACGGTTGTCACTGACGCAGACCTGAATATATTAGCCGAAGGGCCAACCATAGCTATTCATCAAAGTGATGAATTACTAAATGGTATGGACGAGTGGTGTACTACGCAGCATGGTAAGTCGGGTTTAACAGCGCGCTGTAAAGCAAGTACATTCGATGAAGAGTATGCCGTGGCACAAACGTTAGATTTTTTAAAACAGTGGGTGCCTGCAGGTGTATCACCAATGTGTGGTAATTCAATTGGGCAAGACCGCCGCTTTATGAATAAATACATGCGTGAACTTGAAGATTTTTTTCATTACCGCAATCTTGACGTGAGTACTATTAAAGAATTAGCACGTCGTTGGAAACCTGAAGTGCTTGCAAAAGTGAACAAAAAAGGTTCGCACCTTGCTTTGGATGACATTAAAGATTCGATTATGGAATTAAAAGTCTATAGAGAAAATTTCTTTAATTTGTAAAAAACACTTGCAAACACATCGGATTATTGTAGAATCCTGCCCCGCTCAAGACGATAACCCACGCGGGGTTAGTGTGTTTGAGTTGTTTTTATTATGGTCGTTTTACATCCATAATTAAAATGCAGTACTAGTTCAGTTGCTAGAATGTTGAACGCGACCTGTCGCGCTTAAGCGTAAAATAACTGAAGAAGTAAAAATGCGGTACTAGCTCAGTTGGTAGAGCGCGACCTTGCCAAGGTCGAGGTCACGAGTTCGAGCCTCGTGTACCGCTCCAATTTCTAACCAAAAGAAATTGAAGTGAATAAAAGCTAGCTCAGTTGCTAGGATGTTGAACGCAATTTATTGCGCATCATTAAAATAACTGAAGAAGTGAAAATGCGGTACTAGCTCAGTTGGTAGAGCGCGACCTTGCCAAGGTCGAGGTCACGAGTTCGAGCCTCGTGTACCGCTCCAATTTCTAACCAAAAGAAATTGTAGTGATAGTAAATTTAGTTATGCGGTACTAGCTCAGTTGGTAGAGCGCGACCTTGCCAAGGTCGAGGTCACGAGTTCGAGCCTCGTGTACCGCTCCAATCTTTTTATATCCTTTCAAAATTCTCTGTATTAAAAATCATAAATAAAATTATAATTTAAAATATCTCTTATCTACTTTATTCTTAGTGCAATATTCAGCATTAAAGTTTTGGTTGTTAGAAGCTATGGTTTCTCGCGCGAGCTATGCGCCAACAATAAAGCTGTTGTGCTTTGAAGTTATGAGGTATGAGTGAGGTACAGAGGAGTCAATACTTTGAAACCGAGAGCTTTTATTAAAATAGCTCACCCTGAATAGTTGCTACAACTCCTCTAGAGCCACCAGAATCGCGATGTTCACCTAAATAAATACCTTGCCATGTACCTAACGCTAAATAGCCATTTGAAATAGGAATACTTAACTCGCAGCCTAACGTACTGGTTTTTATGTGTGCAGGCATGTCATCGTCACCTTCATAATCGTGGCGATAATAAGGTTGACGCTCAGGAACGAATTTATTGAAATGGCTCTCCATGTCCATACGAACAGTAGGGTCTGCATTTTCGTTTATTGTAAGGCTCGCTGAGGTATGCTGAATAAATAAATGTAACAAGCCAACTTTATAACTCGCCAGTTCAGGAAGCTGAGACAATATTTCGTCATCGATTATATGAAAACCTCGCGGGCGAGGCTTTAATGTAATTTGCTTTTGCTGCCAACTCATAATTTATCGAAACTAACTTCAATGTTTGCATTACCAGCATCACAGCTAAATGGCATGATGATTTTTTTACCTTGGCTTTTGTGAGTAATTGTATGACCCTTACCAGATACCACAATAGGCGTTGCCATATCAAAGTCGAAGCCTTTCTCGCCAAGTAAATTTTTAGCACCACCAGTTACCATGTTGGTTATTTCACCAACCATATCGGTAACTTCTTCATCTATAGCATCAGGGCGTTCGCCAAGCATACGCTCCATGATGGTCAATGCTAGTTCTTCATCAAATGTAATTGAAAATGATCCTCGCGTTTGCGGGCCAACCATACCAATCAAACCTGATACATCACCACAGGCTATCTCATCAGTTTTAATGCGAGGTTTACCTGGCTTCAATTGAGTTTGAGCCATAGTACTCAAAACATTAATTAAAGAAGATAAAAAAGGATTGATGAATTCTACATTCATAGTGGCTACTCTTAAATTTGTTCTGTGAAGTGACTATATAGTTTGAGTATAATCACTAAGGATAACTTTGAAGGATTATGATGCTCTGCAAGATTCACATTTACCATGTGCTTCTATTGTCTGCCCTGATACAACAAAGCCACCTTCGGCAGCTAAATTATTTAGCTCATGCGAAATTACACTCGAGTGTAATTCTTTGACAAAACCACAGGTATCGCAAATTAACAATTGTACTGGGTGTATATGATCAAAATGATGACACAGCATAAATGCATTTGTGCTTTCAATTTTATGAATAAAACCTAGCTCAGCTAAAAAGTCTAATGCACGATAAATAGTTGCAGGTTTAGCACCCGTTTCAGTTATTTTTAATTGCTCAAGCAAATCGTATGCACCAACACCACCTTGTGCGCTGGCTAATAGGCGAAATACTTTCTCGCGGATAGGCGTAAAACGCGCACCACGGTTGTCACAAACTTGTTTTGCTTTACTTACGAGTGATTCTATATTCATCATTACTCTTATCCTTATGCTACCGTGATATACTAACATACTGTGTTGTAGTTGCAGCGTTTTTATTAAGCGCTTTTTACCTAGGAAACCCAGTAATGCACGAACTATTAGCTATATTTATTTTCTTTTTTGCGGTTATTGACCCCATTGGTACTGTACCTGTATTTATTGCAGTCACACGTGGTGATGATGAGAAATTTAAACGTAAAGTTATATTTAAAGCGGTAGGCGTATCTGCATTAGTGCTCTTATTTTTTGTACTTGCAGGTGAGCAATTACTTAACGCAATTGAAATTCCGCTTTCGGCTTTTCAAATAGCCGGCGGTATCATATTACTTATTTTTGCGCTCTCAATGATATTTGGTGAAAGTAAACCAGAAGCCGAAATTAAAAGTGTACGCGACAGTACTGAAACCGCTATTTTTCCGCTTGCGATTCCCTCTATCGCTAGCCCTGGCGCTATGTTAGGCGCAGTATTAATGACTCGTAATGAAGAATATACCTGGGTTGAGCAGTTATTAACGTCTTCGATGATGCTTGCTGTATTAGCGGTTGTACTGGTTTTGTTACTGCTTGCAACACATGTACATAAATTAATTGGTGATAGTGGTGCAAGTATAATAAGTAGAATTATGGGGCTTATTTTAAGCTCGGTTGCGGTTACCAATATTTTAAATGGCATAGCCCATTATTTTGGCTTGCAGGTTTTCTCTTAACATTGATGCTCGCTAGGCTTTTGTGTAAAATGCAGCGCCTTTTAAGCTGTGCTTAATAACTTTAATACCCTGAGGTTTGCTTTGAATAAATGTACTTTGGATAGACGCTTTTCTGTGGCCCCAATGCTCGATTGGACTGATCGCCATTGTCGTACTTTTCATCGCAAAATGACTAAACATACTGTGCTTTATACTGAAATGATAACCACAGGGGCTATTTTATTTGGTCGAGGCGACTACTTACATTTTAATAAACACGAAGGCCCAGTTGCGCTGCAACTTGGTGGCTCTGATCCTAAAGCGCTAGCGCAATGTGCAAAGCTCGCAGGTGAACGTGGTTATGACGAAATAAATTTAAATGTAGGTTGCCCGTCGGACCGAGTTCAAAATGGTCGATTTGGCGCATGTTTAATGGCTGAACCTCAATTAGTTGCTGAGTGTGTTGCAGCAATGAAAAACGAAGTAAATATTCCTGTTACCGTTAAAACGCGTATTGGTATTGATGAGCAAGATTCGTATGAGTTTTTATGTGCGCTTATTGAAGCGTCTCATAAAGTAGGGTGTGATGATTTTATTATTCATGCTCGTAAAGCATGGCTTAATGGTTTAAGCCCGAAAGAAAATCGTGAGGTTCCACCACTTGATTACCCACGTGTTTATCAACTTAAAAAAGATTATCCGCAGCTAGATTTAAGCCTAAATGGCGGTGTTAAAACAATTGAGCAGAGCCTAGAACATTTGCAACATATTGATGGTGTAATGATTGGGCGTGAGGCTTACAGCAACCCATTTATGCTCAATGACGTTGATGAGAAAATTTATGGTGATTCTGCAAATACGCAGTCACGCCACGATGTAGTGCGTTCAATGTATGACTACATTGAAGAAGAAATGCGTTTGGGTGCTAATTTTTGGCATATTGCACGTCACATGCTCGGTATTTTTCAGGGGCAGCCTGGTGCGCGAGGTTTTAGACGCCACCTTTCTGAAAGTGGTCACGGTAAGCAAGCTGATTTATCGGTAATGGATAAAGCATTAAGCTTTGTACCAGAATAAAACTAAGCTTTAAAAATTCTAAATTTTAGCCACTTTCGAGTGGCTTTTTTGATCCTAAAAATTAGTCAAAATCATAATTTATTGGCCAATTACACTCTATGTTGTTCAGCTTAAAGTCACTAAAATTTAGAGTGCTTGTTGTTTATCGTTATGATTTTAAATGTTTTATTTTTGTTTTGATGGACTTGGCACAACTCTTGGAATCTTCTTGTTGAAATTAATTAAAAATCAACAGGAGAATACCATGGGAATATTTAACCGCGTAAATGATGTAATTCAATCAAACATTGTCGCCATGCTTGATAAAGCAGAAGATCCAGAAAAGCTTTTAAACCTAATGCTTACCGAGATGCAAGATGCGTTGAATGAGTGCCGTAGTACAGCAGCCGCTTTATTGTGTGAAGAGAAAGTAATTAATCGCCAAATTGATACTAAAAAAACAGAATTAGCAGCTTGGCAAATTAAAGCAGAACGTGCGGTTGAGAAGGGCAGTGATGATCTTGCTAAAACAGCTTTACTTGAGAAGCAACGCGTTAACGAAAGCATTGAAAATAAGCAAACTCAACTAGAAACTTTGCAAGAGTCTATTGTAAAAATTAAGTCTGATTGTGAACGCTTGCAGCAAAAAATGGCTATGGCTAAAACTAAGCAAGCTCAGTTAATGCAGCGCCACAATGTTGCTATTGCTAGAGGGCGGATCAGTACGCAACTACAAAGCGATAAAGTAGCTCATGCGTTGTCTCGTTTTGAACAAATAGAGCAGCGTGTTGAAGGTATTGAAGCTCAAGTAGAGGCTTATGAGCTGACTGATACAGCAAGTTCTACCAGTGCCCAAATTGAGTCGTTAGTTAAAAATGAAAAAATTGATGCTGAGTTGGCTCGCTTAAAGGCGAACTTAAATACTAATTTAAAACACACTGCTTAGGAGATTGCTATGAACAGCTTTAATCGTCAACAAGGTTGGTATAAAGATACTTTGAATAAAAAAATATCGGGTGTTTGTAGTGGTTTAGCCCATAGATTGGACTTTCCGGTATGGGCAACACGCCTAGTTACTATTTTATTATTTTTGAGTTTTCCGTTTGCAGTTGCACTTGGCTATTTTATAGCGCATTGCTGCCTTGAAAATAAAGAGTATTAATACCAACAGGCATAAATATTTGAATAATTTAACGAATTAAATCACTCTATAATGTTGTTAAAATTTTATATAGAACAACTAGGTATAAAAATCTTTGCCTAGTTATAGCGCAATTTTCTTATCGTTAAATAGGCCTCATATATAAGCCGGTTGGTATAAGGAGAATTACTATGAAAGCTTTGGCAGTATGTGTATTTATCTATTTATTACTGTTTACTGATTTAATAACGTTTGTGCAGATTGATTCTTGGCAGTTGCCGTTATGGATTGCTGATATTAGTTGGGCTGGGCTCGAGCTTGTAGGTGCTTTGGCCGCAATTATTGCTGTAGTTGCGGTAGTGGCTTTAATTACTATGGGATTAGTTGGTGCGGGTGTAGTGGCATTAGCAGGGACTGTTTTAGCGCTTTTATTCGGATCTATAATGATTGCTTGGCCGTTACTATTTGTTGCAGTGTTGTGTTGGCTTGTTGCCGATAACAAAAAAGTAGCCTCTTAATCCTTAATTTGACTGACTATTATAGGTTAACTATGTTAAATTTAGCCTGTAATTTAAAGTTTTCATAAGGATAAGAATGATGACGAAACTATGTTTTTCGATGGCTTCTGCATTAATATTTAGTTTTTTTTCGTCATCGTTGGCGGCGCACTCAGGGCATGATCATGGTTCTGATGTGGCTGTGCTCGAAGTAACTAACGCGCAAGTTAGAGAGTTTTTACCTGGCAGTACTTCAACTGTAGGTTATTTAACCCTTATTAATCACAGTGGAGCCGCAGCAACTTTAACTAAGGCAACTATTGATGGCTTAGGGCGTGTTGAAATACACGAGCATTCACATGTAGACGGCATGATGAAAATGCAACAAGTTGAATCGGTTGAAATTAAGGCGCACGAAAGTGTCAGCTTTCAGCCTGGCGGTTATCATTTAATGGCATTTGAACCACAAGAGCCATTAAAAGTAGGACAAGATCGTAAACTCACACTATATTTTAGTGACGGTAATCGCTTATTTACTAATGCTCAAGTCGTGTCGCTTGAAGCGCAAGCTAAGCAGTCAAAACCATCTACTCAACACGCTCATCATTAGGAGTACACATGTCGCAACATAAAGGAAAAATAGCAGGAATAATTGTTTTACTGCTTATCATTTTTTACGCAATTGCTGTTTATTGGAGCACAGAACCTTCACGTTTTGACGTTGTTGCAAACGCGAAAGAGCAAGCGCAGCTTCGTAATGAAAAAATAGTAACGGGTTATGTAACTACTTCTACATTAATTACGGTAGCCAATACCTTACTAGATAAACCGGGTGGCTACTTATCAAATGATGTAATACCACCAAGTATTATTATGGATGATATGCCAGCGTGGGAATATGGCGCACTAGAAATGGTACGTGATTTATCGCTTTCTATGCGAAAAGATTTTAGCCGTTCTCAATCACAATCAACGGAACATGAAGCTCTTAAAAAGGCGCAGCCGCAGTTTAATATAAGCTCTGAGGCATGGGCGTGGCCAAGTGCCGAAGGTGAGTACCAAAAAGGTATTGACTACTTAATGGTATATCGTGGACAAATTGCTAATGAGCATGAGCGCGATAGCCAATTTTACGCACGAGCAGATAACTTACGTAGTTGGCTTAAAGAAGCTGAAAAACGTTTAGGTAGCCTAAGCCAGCGCTTAAGTGCCAGCGTAGGTCAGGAAAAAGTGAACACCGATTTAGCGGGTAATTCATCTAATAAACAAGCAACGCTTGCGCCACTGCAGCAGCAAGTAAGAACCCCGTGGTTAGAAATTGACGATGTGTTTTACGAGTCGCGCGGTGCAACTTGGGCATTACTGCATTTTTTACAAGCGATAGAGTATGACTTTAATGACGTTCTTGAAAAGAAAAATGCACGTGTAAGCTTGCAACAAATCATACGTGAACTTGAGGCAACTCAAGAAACAGTATGGAGCCCACTTATTTTAAACGGAAATGGTTTTGGCTATGTGGCAAACCATTCTTTAGTTATGGCAAATTATATTTCTAGAGCCAATGCGGCTTTAATCGAACTCAGCGAACTACTAGCTCAAGGATAAAAAATGAAAAAGTATTGTTTAGCAGCAGCCCTTTCAATGGCATGTTTAGCACCAGCAGCGCAAGCTGACACTCTACTAGGTTTATATGTAGGTGTTGATGGGTGGAAGTCAGATAACGATGGTCAATTTTCTTATAAAAATAATGCATCTCAAGATTTTAATTTTGAAGATGAGACGTTTGTAAGTTACTACGCGGCACTTGAGCACCCTGTACCATTAGTTCCAAATATTAAATTAAAGTATACCGAGCTTGAGTTAAATGGTTCTGCGCTACTTACAGATACATTTAGCTTTAATGGCTCTGATTATGTTGTAGGCTCTACGGTAAATACTGTAAGTGATTTAACACACATCGATTACATTTTTTATTATGAGATTTTTGATAACGATTTAATCTCAATTGACTTAGGTTTAAATGCTAAGCAGTTTGATGGTGATATTGTTGTAAATGGTACTACTCAAAATGGTGGTACTAACTTTACCGAAATAAAAGATTTCTCTGGTTTTGTTCCTCTTGCATATGGCCGTGCCGAAGCTGGCTTACCTTTTACTGGTTTAAGTGTATTTTTTGAAGGTAGCTTTTTGGCTATTGACGATAGCAAAGTACAAGATTACCAAGTAGGCGTAGCGTGGGAACTTATTGATAACCTAGCAGTAGATGTTGCTGTTAAAGCCGGTTACCGCTCTATGGTATTAGAACTTGATGATGTAGATGATATTACTACTGATATTGATGCATCTGGCCCATTTGCGGGTATTCAGGTTCACTTTTAATTAGTATTTTCTAATTAAACATAGCGTGGCATATTATTTTATTGCGTGCCACGCTAAATCAAACTCTCCCTCCAGCGCATTATTAATTAACTGCTTATAAATTTTATTTACAGGAAAATTAATGAGTTTAGATAACTCATCACCTGTTTGCGTGAATTTATAATAGCTCAATACCAAATCACTACTTTTTGCTTTTAACGTTACTTTTTGCGATAAAAATGAAAGGGTAAGTTCTTGCCCCGCTTTAAGCACTGCAGATTCAATTTCTTTTCTATACAGTAAATTAAGATCCATAAGTGTTAAAATGTCAGGAAAACTAATACCTGTTTTTCCTAGATTTAGAGACACTTTATTGCCTTTTCGTAGCAAATCAAACAATGACGGTTTTTTGTAAAAGCCTAGTAGAATAAAGTGGCTGTCGTCTTTTTCGTTATAGCCTGAGAGCGACACACATTTTTGCAAAGAGTCAGCTTCTCGCTGTGTCATATGCTTTAACGTTTGCAAGCTTTTAATTGAAAACGTACCAGGGTTGAGTGTCTCTCCCGTTAAAATTTTGGCCCATAAAGTTTGCATTGACGCATTTGAAGTATCTTCGCACAGTGCGATAAAATGCTCTACCCAATCAACATCAGGTTGTTTACTACTTGCTACATCGGGGCAAAACCCCATAGCCATTGCTAAAATTGACTCTATATTTTGTTGTTGTTTTATTAGAAGTAAATCTTGGCGCTTTTGGGCACGAGCTAAAACAGAGTTTTCACTGTTAATATGATAAAGCGGCTTAACTTGGCCTTTAATATCGTAACTTTGTTCAGAGGTAGGCAATATTCCGTTACTGCCAACTTTTGTTATAGGGTAACCAAGTAAGGATTCGATAATGTTAGCAAGGTTAATTCTCGCTTGTGCTGTCTTGACTGGCATGGCTGTGCATTGTCCTTTGTGAATGACTAAGCTGAGCAACAGTTTTAAGGTTATTTAACCCCATTGAAACTGTATTACGGAGCACATTTTCGCTCAAAATTGCGGTGTAACCCGATATTAAAGGAGCGGTTGTTTGTCCGTTAATCTTACATATTAGAGTGACGATACCGTTTTGCTCACTAAAATTAAAAGTCCCCCTAATAATATGCTCAGCATTTAAAAGTATATTAAAGCTGACCTTATTTTGACTCACCGAAGTTATGATCATTTCACCATACCCCCATTTTCCCTTCCAAGACTGATGAGCACCCAGGCCAGAGTTCGGTTCGCCCAAAGTAAAACGTATACTGGGGTCTACTTTTTCCCATGGAGACCATTTTTGCCATTGATTAAAGTCAGTAATAAGCGGTTTTACTGCGTCAATATTTGCATTGATTTCTATTGTTTTATTTACATTATAACTTTGGGGAAGTATCAGCCCTACCAGTACTAATACCAATAACAATAACAGTACGCCTTTGATTAATATTTTTAATGGTTTAATAAGCACACCTTCTATTAATTTTTTGAGTTGAAATACAACAACTTTTTATTAATCGACTATAGTATGAATTAGATTATAAACCAAAAATAATTTATAAATTGCTACCTAGGAGAGCGAATGTCGTCAGATCAAAACGATTTTTTATTTTTTGAACAAGACTATGAAGATGAGGCAGTTATTGAGCCGACTAAGTTTTGGGATATTTTAATTGTTGATGACGAACCTGAGATCCACTCTGTAACAAAGTTGGCTTTGTCTGGGGTTGAGTTTTGGGGGGTAGGCTTGCGATTTCATGATGCCTATTCGGGAGCTGAAGCAATAGAGATTTTAGCTAAAAATAACAATATTTCAGTTATTTTTTTAGATGTTGTTATGGAAACTGACGATGCTGGCTTGCAGGTTGTAAAAAGGGTGCGTGACGAATTAAATAATCAACATGTAAGAATTATTTTAAGAACAGGGCAAGCTGGTAATACACCAGAGGAAAAAGTAATACGTGAGTACGACATAAATGATTATAAAACTAAAACAGAACTCACTCGCTCTAAATTAGTAACATCGCTCATAACCGCTATTCGCTCTTACGAGCAGGTATGCCAGCTTGAATATCAAAGTGATGCAATGAACACGATTGTTTCTGCATCAAAGTCTATTTTAGGGCTTACTGATATTAAGCAACTATGCAAAGAAATCATCAAGCACATGAGTATTATTTTAAAGTGTTCACCTCGAGGGCTTGTGTGCAGCAAATTAGATGGCGATGACTTTATTCAAGTCTTAGGTGGTTGTGGGCATTACGAAAACTACTTTGGTGAAAAATTAATTAATGTTGATAGCAAAGTATTTAAACAAGTCGAGTCGTGTTTTGATTTATCAAAGCATCAACATACAGACTCAAGTGCAACATTTGTATTAAGAAGTAAGCATAGAAAAGCGGCTTTATATATAGAATGTGACCATGTTCCTTTGCAAGCACAATTGCAGTTCGCTGAAATCTTCTTAACAAATGTGAGTGTTGCCCTGGATAATATAAGGCTGTTTGTAAAGTTAAGAGATGCAGCTTATAAAGATGTGCTTACAGGTATTTCAAATCGTACCAATTTTATTGAACGGGTAGAGCGTTATCAAAAGCCGCACGTGAATGATTATGTATTTGTACTACTTGATATAGTTAATTTTGCAGATATTAATAATGGCTTAGGGCAAGAGGTCGGCAATAAAGTATTAATTGGCATTGTGAAAAGGTTAAAAGAAAACTACTCAACAGCTAAGTTACTATCTCGTATTGGTGCTGATGTTTTTGGTTTTATTATTCGCCGTGATGAACTCGACTTAAAAAAATTGAATGAGCAGTTAGGTGTTCCATTTTGCGCAGAAGAGCATACATTACCTATCGATTTTAGATTGGGTTTATGCCAACAGCAAGACTTTCAAAGTAGCGGGATTGATACACTTAAAGTTGCTTATATTGCACTTAATCAAGCTAAAAAAACAAAACACAAAGAGGGAATTTATTACAGTGTAGACATGCAAGATAAAATGGCTTGGCGCATAGGAATTATTAGGCAATTACGCCATGATTTTGCTCGAAACAAGTTAGAGGTATGGTATCAACCCTAAGGGATCCCCAAAAATAATTATTAAATTTCAATCACATCACTCACA
>NZ_WTKZ01000080.1:0-14208 GCF_011378805.1 Pseudoalteromonas sp. Z9A6 | reverse complement strand
GCGGCTAAAGCCGCCTAAACGTTATGCACTTCAGGTTTGAATCCGCGAAGTTAAATTTACGCGTTAGATAGTTATTAAGTTAATGTGTTGCTCATTATGGCTATGCTAACATGCGTGTAATTAGCCAGTTTTATGTAAGATATTAAAAGTAAGGATATTTACTTGTTTATTAAGTTTTTACGTTGCATATGTGTTGTGAGCGCTTTAATTGCGACAAATAGCTATGCGGCAGAAAAAGTCATAGAAGAATACGAAATTAAAGGGTTAAGTGGTGATTTAGAAAATAACGTAGCCCTTTATCTCAAGCAATTAATTGGTGAAAAACCAACCCGTACACTTCGCAGTTATGCTCAAAAGCAAGTACAAAATAGCATTAAAGCACTTGGTTATTATAGCCCGACCGTCGAGGTTATTTATGATAAAGACGATAGCGAGTTAATTGTTAAAGTTGAGCGAGGTCCTGCAACTCGCATAGAAGCAATTAATATTACGCTAAACGGCGATGGCCAAAATGATACTCAATTACAGGCATTAATTAAAAATACCAACTTAAAACAAGGTGATGTTTTAAATCATGGTAGATATGACTCTGCTCATAAAAAAATAGAATCTATGCTATTGGAGCTTGGCTATTTTGATGCAAAGTGGCCAGCGCGCAAATTAGAAGTGTCACTTAAGAAAAATAGTGCTGTTATTACTTTTGTAATTGATACTGGGGTTAGATATCAGTTTGGCGATATAAAAATTGCCAGTAATACGCCTGCTGAAAAATACATACGCTCGCTTGCGCCTTTTACTCAGGGTCAACCTTATAAATCAACACATATTGCTGACTATAATTTGGATTTATCAAGCACCCCTTATTTTGCAAGCGTGCGAGTTTACGCCGATATTGCTGCGCGTAAAAATGGCCAAGTACCTATTAAGGTAGATGTATTGCACAAGCCTGCAAATAGCTATGAAATTGGCGGCGGTTTTAGTACTGACCTAGGGCCCAAAGTGCGTTTTAAATGGAGTAAACCGTGGATCACAGAAGACGGCCATTATCTCGAAACTAATTTAAATGTGGCGCAAAGGCAGCAAGATATTTCCATGGCTTATACCATTCCAGTTGATGATCCGAATGATGATTTATGGCGTTTTTCTGCTGGTTATAAATTAGAAGATGAGCTCACAAACGACACTTACAGTGAAATATTAACTGGGCAGGTTCAGCGCCAATGGTTAACCGAAAATAAGTGGGTGCGTACTGCATTTTTACGCCGCGACCAAGAAACCTACCGCATCGGTGATGAAGAGGAAGAAAGCACAGAAATGTTAATGCCGGGCATTAGCTACGCCCGCAAAAAATCAAAAGGCGGCACGACTCCATACTGGGGAGAGCAGTGGCTTATATCTGCTGAGTTTGGCTTAGATGATGTGCTTTCGAGTACTAATCTGATTAGGGTTCAAATGCAACATGCGTGGTTACGTACTTACTTAGATAAGCATTTAGTGTTTTTAAAAGCAAATGTTGGTGCAATGCTTGTTGATGATATTGAAAACGTACCTTACTCACTGCGTTTTTACGCAGGTGGCGATCAAAGTGTTCGTGGTTTTGCGTACCAATCAATATCGCCGGAAAATGATGATGGCGATCTCATCGGTGGTAAATACTTACTAACCAGTACAATAGAGTACAACTATCAGTTTGCTCAAAACTGGCGCGCAGCTTTATTTGTTGACGGTGGTACTGCGACGAATGATTTTTCTGATGATTTTGAAGTAGGCGCTGGTTTTGGTTTTCGCTATTTAACACCCGTTGGCCCAGTGCGTATAGACCACGCTTGGGGATTAACAAAAGAAAGTAAAAGCACACGTTTAAGTATTACCATAGGGCCAGAAATTTAATGTCAGTATTAAAAAAGATAACAGCCGCCGTAAGTGCTATTTTTGTCACGTTAGTTGTCGCACTATTTTGTTTGTTATTTACCGCACCCGGTAATCAATTTATTGCTTATAGTGCAAACAAAGCGTTAGATGGACTACATATTGAAATTAAAAATGGCCGTTTTATTTATAATGATGCCTTTAATGTGCGCTTTACTAGCAACGGATTGGACTTTAATGCACAACAATTGAAAATTGATTTGTTTTGGTGGCAGTGCGATGGAATTTGTATAGATAACTTAAGTGCTAAATCTATAAATTTAACATTACCAAAAACTGCAGAGTCACAAGAAGAAGCCGCGGCAGAGCCGCTTGAAAAAATCAGCTTACCTTTTAATATTGCTGTAAAAAACATTGCGATCAATAAATTTACGCTAGAGCATCCAAGTGCAAACGTAAGCGTTAATAACTTTAAACTCTCAGCAAAAGCAGAGGGTTCAAAGCTGACGGTTAAAAGCCTGAATATTCCCACCATACTTGTTGCTTTAAAAGAGCAAGAACAAGATGCGAAAACACAAATGGCGCAAAATACTCAAGCGCCTTTGACGCAGCTACCCGCACTGCCTAATATAGAATTTACTTCACCACTTGATTTAGTTGTTGAAGACTTTGAAATAGCTAACATTACGATTGAGCAAAACGAAGCCCAGCATGTTATTGAAAACATCTCGCTGCAATTAAGTGTGGAAGATGCGGTTATTAATTTAGAGTCATTCTCAGCAAAGTATGAGCAGTGGCAGCTTAATACGCACCTTAATGCTGAGCTTGCAGGAAATTTGCCCATAAAAGGGAATGTTGTTTTACAAAGTGATGAGCACCAAGCCAATTTGCAGTTGAATGGCGACTTATCAAATCTAAACTTAAATTTAGAAACGCAGGGACAATATCCGCTTAGTTTAACGGCAACGGCAAATTTAAAGCAAAAAAACTATCCGTTTGAGTTAAATGGCAAAATTAAACAGTGGCTTATTGATGCACAAAGTAATGAGCTTAAAGTGCGAAATGTAAGCCTCAATGCACAAGGTAATGCCGACGATTACCAGCTTAGCCTGCAGGGGAATAGCCAATTAGGCGCGTACCCAGCTGTTGACTTAAATACCCAATTAAAAGGCAGTCTCACCAAAGCAACTTTACAAGCGCTAAGCATTAAAGCGAACGAAAGCAGTGCAACTATACAAGCCAATGTTGATTGGCAAAAAGGCATACAGGCTAACTTTAATGGCACGCTTGCTAACTTAAAAGCGCAGTACTTAACTGATGCCGCTACCAGTGATATTTCAGGACAGTTTAAAGGCTCGTTTAATGCAGCTGACGACAAGTGGCAGCTACAAATGAATAATACAAAGTTAAACGGATTACTTAACGACGTGCCACTAGAATTTGCCTCAAACTTTAAGCTCGACAACACGTTAAAAGCTAATATTGATAGTTTTTATTTAAGTAGTGGCACCAATAAATTAGCACTAAGCGGGCAAGTTGATGACACTTGGCAGGTTGATGGCAAAGTAACGCTTAAAAGTGATGAAAAAGCTAATATTCCATTTACTGCTGATGGCAACGCAAATTTAAAAGTGAGAGGGGAAAGGTTAACGCCCTCTGTTGATTTAGCGCTAATACTCGATCGCTTTATTTTTGATGAAATAAACATTAATAAATTATCAGTAAAAGGGCAGTTAGATACCGCAGCCGATTGGCAAACCGATGTGTCGGTAAGTGTTGGTTCGGCGCTTGTAGCCGAACAGCAAATTAATAGCGTTAAAATTGATATTAGCGGCGACAAAACAGATCACCAACTTACGGCATCTGTAGATGCCGAGCAAGGCAGTGTAGAGTTTGAAGTTAATGGCAAAATTAATAATACCACTTGGAATGGCGAGCTTAGTAATGTAACGCTCAGCGATAAAAAGCTTAGTTTTAGTAATACTAAAAACATTGCCATTATGATTAATACGCAAAGTGGCGACTTTGATGTAAGTGCACATTGTTGGGCATCTGAGCAAAGTAAATTGTGCATAGACACCTTAGCGCAGTCAAAAAATCTCGGTCAGTTAAATGCTAAACTAAGCAATTTAGCTCTTGAGGAGCTTAAGCATTTTTTACCTAATAGCATTCGTACTCGCGGTAATATAGCGGGCGATGTTGCACTTAATTGGCAAAGCGGTGCGCTTAAAACATTACGCGCAAATATCGATTCTAGCGACTTAGAAGCGGTGCTTACCTCGGAAGAAGATCGTTTTAAATTACCAATCGAAACTCTAACTGTTAGTGCATTTTCGGACTCTCAAGTTGGCAAGCTTGAAGCTAATTTAGAATCAAGTGTGCTTGGTAAAATAAACACACAAATTGATATTGACGACATACAAAATACGCAAGCGCTTAACGGCACTATTAATATTGATAAAATACTCCTTTCAGACTTACAACCATTTCTTGAAACCCTCGAGCAGTTAAAAGGTGATATTAGCGGAAAAGTCGCGTTAGCAGGTACGTTAAAAGATCCTTTATTAAATGGCGAGCTTAATGTGAGCGATATTAGTTTAGAGGGCGAGCAATTACCTATAGCGCTGCAAAAATCAAATATAAACGTATTGTTTGATAAAACAACAGCCACAATAAAAGGCAACTTAAACGACAACCAGGGCGGTAAAATAAATCTCACCGGTGACGTTGATTGGCAAGGTGCGCAACCTGCTGTAAATGTTGCGGTAGTTGGCGAGCAGTTTTATGTACGCGCGCAGCAAGGGGTTACTTTTAAAGTATCGCCGGATTTAAAAATAGGCTTGGCTAATAATGCACTCAAGCTTGCTGGTGAGGTAATTGTGCCTTATGGTCGTATAATGATTGAAGAGCTTCCTGAGGGGGCGGTGCAAGTTAGCGATGATGAAATTATTGTTGATCAAAAAACTGAGGCCACCGAAACAGTCCCGTTTGATTACGACATAGATTTAAAAGTGATTGTTAAAAACGATGTAAAAGTAGAGTCGTTTGGCTTGGAATCAAAAGTTGCAGGTGATTTAGTGATAAAAATGAGTCAAGGTGCGCCAATCATAGCCACAGGTGAGCTTAACTTAATTGAAGGTACTTATTTAGCCTTTGGGCAAGATTTAATAATCAGCACCGGGCAAGTAGGTTTTAGCGGTTCAATTGAACAACCATTTTTAAATATTAAAGCAATACGTAACCCAGATACGACTGCAAACGGTGTGATTGCAGGGGTTACGCTCACAGGTAATGTTGAACAACCAACGCTCAAGATATTTTCTGAGCCTGCGATGGATCAAGCACAAGCACTTGCATATTTACTTAATGGCCAGCCTTTAGGTGATGGAGAAAGTTCGTCAAGCGATGCTATGCTCACGCAGTTATTACTCTCTCAAGGGGTCAGCCGCAGCGAAGGGGTTGTTTCTAAGGTAGGTGAAACCTTTGGGCTGTCAGATGTAAGTTTAAGCTCATCAGGTAGTGGTGATAGTACCAAAGTAGAAATATCAGGATACGTAGCACCCAGTTTGCAAGTTAAATATAGCGTGGGTGTATTTGATTCGCTCAGTGAAGTGGCTGTGCGTTATCAGTTACTTTCACAGTTATACATAGAGATAACAAGCGGCCTATATCAAAATGTTGATGTGCTATATAAGTTTGATTGGGAATAACCAAAACTATAATAATTATAAGGATATAAGCGATGAAAAAAATTATATTGCCAGCTCTGCTTAGTGTTTTATTGAGCGGTTGTGCTCAACAACTAGGTGATGATTTTGCTAAACAAGAGCTACCTTTATTGAGCGCGAGTGAGGTAATTGCTAGTGCAACAGATAATGACTGGCGAGTAGTGGATGCTCAAAATATTTTAAAGGTAACGCTGCCAACGGGCGATGCGTATATTGAACTTAATGAACAGCTTGCCCCAAAGCACGCTCAAAACATTAAAAAGTTAGCGCGAGAAGGGTTTTATAAAAACACCAGCGTTTATCGGTTTGTTGAGGGTTTTGTAGCGCAAGGTGGCGACAGCTCGGGTAAAAAGTTAATTAAAACTGCAGATAAAACAGTTCTAGCTGAGTTTTATTTAACAACAAACAAACCACTTTTAATTACTGAGCTAAATGGCGACGGATATGCACCAGTTACCGGCTTTTTAAACGGCTTTGCAGTAGCTCAAAACTCAGCACATACGCAAACATGGCAAGTGCATTGTAGTGGCGTGTTTGCCATGGCGCGCGACAACGATAAAAATAGTGCGAGTACGGAGTTTTTTGTAACAATAGGGCAAGGCCCGCGCTACCTTGATAAAAATATTACGGTGTTTGGTCGAGTGCTTGAAGGTATAGAGCATTTTAATCGTTTAGCGCGTACACCAACTGAAGGTAAAGTGTTTAACCCAATTACCAATATACAAGTTCTTGGCGATATACAAAGCGATAAAAGTATATTTAAAGTGATGAAAACAAACTCACCGGTGTTTAAAAACTTAATTAGTGCTCGTAAAAACCGTGTTGAACCATGGTTTGTTAAAGCACATAACTACGTTGATGTGTGTGGTATGCCCATACCCACTAAGCGCGAAGTTATACCAATTCCAATAAATAGCTGATCTATTTTACTTGCTAAAACAACCCATTTCTTTGTTGTAAATTTCGCAAAGGGAACAACCATTTACATCAATTTAAGCCTAGAACTGAATTGTTTTTTCGGCGTAAAACTTAGCTCACATACTTAATGGAATTGGTATTAATTAAAAAATGTAAAAAGGAGCCTAGGCTCCTTTTTTAATACTCATATTCCAGTTTAAAATAACCTACTGACGATTAATTTTAACTGCAAATGGCGTATCGTTATAATGCGTAGAGCGATACGGGTTTATATCAAGCCCACCGCGACGAGTATAACGCGCGTAAACCTCTAACTCTTTAATATTAAGTTGTGTTGTTAAATCGCTATAAATACGCTCAACACACTGCTCATGAAATTCGTTATGCGTTCTGAACGAAATTAAATAACGCAATAACGATTCGCGACATATTTGCTCGCCTGTGTATCGTATAATGACACTTGCCCAGTCAGGCTGGGAGGTAATTAAACAGTTCGACTTAAGTAAGTGGCTGTAGAGCGTTTCAGTAACTACTTCATCACTTTTTGCTTTAAGTGAATTAGCATCAATATCGTAATTATTAATTTCAATATCTAAATCATCAATACATTCACCTGGCAGCGCTGTACACGGTAAGCAATTGTAATCATCAGGATTATATAAAGTTACTTTGACAGGGCTGTTAACCGCGTTTGATAAATCATCAATTAAATGCTGTTTTACTACATCAATGCTTTCAAATCGGGTTTGGTTAAAGCTATTTAAATAAAGTTTAAACGACTTTGACTCAATAATATGGCTGCTTTGGCATTCAAAGGTAAATAAGGCCACGGCAACTTGCGGTTTACCTTTATTGTTTAGCCATGAAAGCTCGTAACCTGTCCACATGTCTTGGCCTTTAAATGGAAGCTCTGCTTCGTCAATATTTAAAGCATCACGATTTAGTTTGCGCGCAATAGGGAAAAGCAAGCTTGGCGTGTACACATCTACATACTCAGTAGATTGGCCTAATACGCTACCTTTAAGGTCTGGAGAATTGCTGTAATCTGTCATGTTTGCTCTTAAATAGTTACAATAGGGACATTATATCTAATTTAAATGAGTTTCACAGTATGTCTGTTGCATTGCTTATAGAACAACTTCATCAAACATTTAGCGAAAATACCCTTAAAAACACTACAAAGTACCCACTTATTGCGCATGACGAGCAATGGCCAAGCCCATGTGAAGTTGGTGAGGTTGACGAGCAAGGAAACATTCAATGGCAGGGGGCGCGTCAGCGACCTGCAGGTTCGCTTAATGATTTAGCCAGTGCACTAGAACTTGAGTTTCCAAAAGCGCTTAGCGAGCTATACGGACATATGTACGGTGGAAGTATTTTAGCAAGTATTGATGGGCATCAGGTTGAATTACTACAAGCATGGAACGAAGAAGACTTTAATTTGCTACAGCAAAATATCACGGGCCACGTGTTAATGAAACGCAAGCTCAAGCAGCCAGAAACAGTGTTTATTGGTTTAACAGATCAAGATGATTTGCTAGTGAGTGTATTGGTGCACACTGGCGAGGTATGCTTAGAGCACGTAGGCAAAAAAACACACCATGTACTTGCACCTAACATTAATGCTTTTTTAAAGGCGTTAGAGGTTTAAAACGTGTTTAATAAATCAGCTTAGCGTTATCACTAAGCTGATTTTAAGCGCTTATTAAAGTAGTTACTGAAAATCCCACGATATATTAGACACCAAGCCACACGGCTCACACCTAAAGTCGAATAACCCAAACCACGATTCAGGTAATTTCCAGTCGCCATTACAACTAGGGCACTTTCGTTCAAGTTCAGACGCTTTATCTACGCCGCCTACACGGTATAAATAATAATAGGTTGGCTTTTTAGTTAAAAAACTAATTCGCTTTGTTATGTCTTTTCCGCGTCTGTATAAGTCGCTTTGAATACTCGATATTTCTTCAAGCGCCGGAAATTCACAACGGGTTGCGCCATTAATTTGAATTTGATCGCAGGCTTGCCAATCTTCTTGCCATTTTATAAGCGTTTTATAGTCACCATTAGCAATTGCCGGAATACGAAATAGCGGCACAGGCAAAAAGTCATCACCACAATAAAGCGGGCTGCACGTATGCACATAGGTTGTATATAAAATATAACTTGATGGTTCTTTGCAGCAATCAGCACCGTTGGAGTGAATATCTTGTCCGATCACTTTTACTTTTGGCGCAAGTAGCCCAGCACTATGTAACTTTTCGATACTGTGCTTAACAAACGGGCTGTTATTTAGCGGGTGCATTGCATCTTCAGTAGGGCACATTACGCGGGTAATAAAAAATCCATCTTTTAAAACGGTTGGAAATTCTTCTCCCATTATTTGACCATTAAAACGCAGTGCATTTACTAAGCGATTTATTGCTTGTTCGGCTTGTTCTAGGGTGGTGTCTTGGTAGCAATCAAAAGTTAAATCAACAACGAACATTTATAGTCTCAAATTATTTTTGTTCTAGCAGCGCAAGAAGTTTATCGAGTTTTTGCTCAATTCTATCTAATTGACTTGTTTTAAGCTCAGTATTATCTGACTGCTGTGGGTTTCTCATGAAGTTATTAATTGAATCAGGATTGTTTTTATATTGGCTTACTGCTGCAATAATCATCGGCATTGGAACCGGTTGCGCCAAACGGCTTTTAGTTAGTGCTACAGTAGGGGTTTTGCCTTCATCGAGAAGGGCTTTGATTGCATCAAATACAACTGAATTCATTAGATATATAACTCTTTAATAAAATAAATACGCAGCATATAAATGCTGCGCAGATGCTATGTTAGCAATAAATAAGGGAGGGTACATTAAATAAAATTACTTACTTTGACGAATGCGTACATCTAACTCGTCAATTACTTCACTCCAATCTCCGTCTTGTGCAAGGGATTCAGCTAAAAAGTGCTGTTGTGCCTCATCCCAAAAAGAAGCTTCTTGGAGTAATGTTGTGTCTTCTAATTCATGTGAGGCAATAAACGCATCTATTTGCTCATCACTATTTGGTAATCCAAGCTGTGCAAAAAGTGTGTTAATGTCGTGTTTTGTCGTATCCATGATATTGCTCCTTTAAATGAATGAAAATTCATACTAGTACCTAACTGTACCTCCTGCTAGTTAAACTCTCGCTGAATTTACGGTTAATAATTTTAGGTATATAGTTAGGTTTAAAGTTAAACAGCCTATAGCTAAAATAATAAAGGAAATACAATGAGTGTAACCACACCAGCTGATACGTTCAGCGTACAGTATTTAGCTGCAGAAGATATTAGTACTGCAGCGAGCCTAATTTATCAGGCTTATCATGACGATCCTGTATTACTAAACATGCTTAGCTACAATGACGAAAATAAATCAGTTTACGAAAAAAAATTACGATCATTAATTCGCGAAGAGCTCAGTAGTTTTTGGCAAGAAAAACAGCCATTAATTGGTTTATACCGCAACGATAAATTAAAAGCAGTAGCGTGTGTATTTGAATCTAATAGCCAATTACAAGCGCAGCGTTATTGGCACTGGCGTTTAAAATTAATGCTGAGTGCGGGCTACTTACAAACAAATCAATTAATAGATAAAGAACAAACAATTAGAGACGCCCTTAAACAAAAAGGCAATTACTATTTTTTAGCTTTTATTGCCGTAGATCCTCATTTTCATGGACAAGGCTTTGGTCGTTACTTACTACGCGGGCTTGATGACTTGGTTAAATGTAACGCTGAGTCAACAGGGATGGCTGTATTTGTAACACGTAAGGAGCACATTGAATTTTTTAAAACTGAAAAATTTGAAGCATTTAAACACCTTACTTTTAATCAAGTAGAGGGCGAGTTACTGTTTAAATCAATAATTGAGCCAACTATTTAAAATTATAATGTAAGCCAATGCGCCCAAACGGACATAAGACCGTGAGATATATCTCACATCATCGTAAGCATTGTCACTTAAAGGCTACTAATAAGTAGCCTTTTTTGTTCTAAGTTATTGTTCTGCAGTATTTATTTTGTTTTTTCATTTTTGTGACGTTTATTTATTTAATGTTAAGTCCTATTTCTCTCCCCTGATTGCTTTAAACTTCTCTTTGTAAAGACGACATAGCTCAATGATTGAGTTACTGCCAAGGATACGGAATAGGCAACATAGCAGATGCTAGCAGGAAGCATAAAGGACAAGCTAAAATGGATACAAGGAAGAATAAGGAAGTGCATGAAGCACTTAGTAGCTAGGAGTTACTTTAGGATAATCACGGATGACGCTACAGGAAGTAGCAGGAGCGTTAGTTTACGCAGGACTGCCAAGATGGCAAGTGGACATTGCAGGATGCAAAAGTGGCAGGAGCTACTTTAAAGGATTACCAGGGATGATGCTACGGATGTAGCCAAACGATAGATTTCGTGGGTTTGCCAAGGTGGCCATGGATATTGCAGGATGCAATGTGAGGGTAAACAAGGTTGTTTACTCGTTCAGGGGATGATAATACGGATTTAAGATAATGGATATCTAGCAGGATGCAGTCCAATTGGGGCGTAACTTTAGTTACGCCTTAGTTTTTTGTGTTGAATTAAATTTATTAATTTAAGACACATACTCCTAAAGTATATTAAGTTTTATATTTTATGGGGTGGAATAACCACACTTTTCAAAAACTCATTTTCCATAATTAACACACCTTGATAAGCATTTTCACCGTCGCTTGAAAACTCAAATATAAATTCACTTTTGATGCCTGGCTTGCCGTTCTTTAAAAAACCAAAGCGGCGTTTTGTGCATGCAACACTCATCAACTGCACCTGCAGTTGCTCACTTTGACGTTTAGCATGAACGTTCGCCGCTTCAGCAACCTTTCGGTTAAGCCAAAATAAGTAAATTACACTACCAATAAGTATGAACGTCCATAAACTTGCCATTTAAGAGAATAACCTTCCAATTGCACGCGCGAGGGTTTCGCTACGATTTTCTTTACGTAATAAGCCTAATAAATGCGGGCGAATAGTTGGTATTGCAACTAAGTCAGCAAAAATACTTGGAAACAATTCTTCAATTTTTTGATGATGCGCGCAATTATCCATAAATACATGTAAGCGTTCAGGGTTTTCTAATTGCTTAAAACACCGCCCAGCTATTGTTAGTAACACGTCAGAGTCGTGCCTCACTGGTGAGCTTAGTACAGTATCGACTAATTGAGCGCATAACCCTTGAGCTTGACCTTTTGAAGCTGATCTTAGTGCTGCGGTTATAGCCACTGTGTCGTTGTTACTAATTGCACCCTGGGTGTAATCAACAAGTAACTCACTCATTGATGTTGGTATTTCAACGTGTTCAAGCATTGCACTGAGTGGTTGTAGTACTTCAATAGGTAAATGCGCCCATGCTTTTTGCAGATTACTTAAGTTTGTATCGCTGTCTAAGCGTAGTGCAAAATCGGCAATACCCTGTAGTGCAACACTTTGCCAATTATCAAAACCAATTTTACCGCTAAAGTACAGTTGTGCATGCTCGTAATACTGCGATGCAGGCTGTTTTAATAGTACTTTTACTTGGGCGTTAAATGCCGCTAATTTATTTGCGTTTGGTGTAAAAACATAAGGGTTATTATCAAGCTTTCCATCGGCTTGTTCGCCTGTAATTTCAGTGCCTAGCGCTTGAATAACCATATCAGCAAAGTGATCGCGACTAGCACTGACAAGCATACTTTGCTCATCAAGTGGAAATTTTAAAAACCATACATACGGTTCTTTACTGGCTTTAGTATCCCAAAATTGAATAGCGAGCCATGCATGACCAGCAAGTGGATAAGGGTAAGGCACTTGAGCTTGTTCAATAGCTAAAAATTGTTTTTTATCAAGCTTAGTAATGTGCCTGCCAATATCAAAAGCACGCCACTGAGTACCCGCACCATCTAAAAGCTGACCTAATGTAGCTATTTGATCACTCATTGTTTTCTCAACTGTTTTTACTGCAAAATTACATTAATTATACGTCATAGCCGCCTATGAGGGAACAGGGTATAATTGCATTACATATATAAAAGAGGGTGGTTATGTACCAGCAAACCCAAACTTATTTAGTGCAGCTAACGGCACTTTTACAAAAACACGCGCTTTGGCAAAGTGAGCCAATAGACGCTGAGGCACTGCTTTCAAATACTCCTTTTTGTCACGATACAATAGCATTTGAGCAGTGGTTACAATTTGTATTTATTGAAAAAATACAGCAATTATTAACACATAGGCAACCACTACCGCGTAACTTTGCTATTGCCCCTATGGCGCAAATGACACTTGTGAATAAAGCCGGAAGCGATGAAATTATTGAATTACTAACAGCCCTTGATACCTTTTTAGGAGAACCAAATGAGTGAGCGTCTAGCGCCTATTGAATATGGCGAGCTGACTATTTTGTATCAAGATGAAAACTATGTGGCAATAAATAAGCCTTCAGGTTTATTAGTGCATCGCTCGTTTTTAGATAAACACGAAACCCAGTTTGCTATGCAAATGTTGCGCGACCAGCTAGGGCAACATGTATTTCCAGTACATAGGCTCGATAGACCTACGTCGGGCGTATTGCTGTTTGCATTGAACTCGGAAGCTGCTCGCGATATGAACCAGCTATTTATTGAAGGTACTATTGCTAAGCGCTATTTGGCGTTAGTGCGCGGCTTTGCGCCAGAGTCAGTATTTTTAGATAAACCGCTTAAAGAAGAACTTGATAAAATAGCCGATAAGTTTGCAGATCAAGATAAAGCACCGCAAGAAGCGCAAACCCAGTTTAATTGCTTGCACCAAGCTGCATTGCCTATTCCTATAGGTAAGTATCCAACAGTGCGTTACTCGTTAGTTGAGTGTTTTCCAAAAACCGGGCGCAAGCATCAAATTCGTAGACACTTAAAGCACTTATCACTGCCTATCATTGGGGATGTAAATCACGGTGATAACCAGCATAATCAATTTTTTAGGGATCATTTTGAGCTAAGACGCTTAATGTTATTTGCAACAGAGCTTAGTTTTGTGCACCCTTATAGTAATGAATCAATAACAATTAAAGCGCCACTAGGTGAAGACATGCTTGAAATATGTAAGCAGCTAGGTTGGCCAGAGCAAGAAAAGGATTATTAATGGCACATATTAGTATTTTTGTAGGCAGCGTTAATGGCGGTGCAGAGCGTTTAAGCGATGAAGTTGCAGCCACAATAGAGCAAGCGGGTCATACTGCTACAGTAATTACTGAAGCATCACTTGATGATATAAAAAATGCATCGCATATTTTAATTGTTACCTCCACAACAGGCCAAGGTGATGTACCGAGTAATTTGGCCGGATTGTACTTTGCAATGAATAGCACTTTCCCAATGCTTACCGATAAACCATTTGGTGTAATTGCAATGGGTGACAGATGTTACGGCGATACATTTTGTGGCGCAGGGCGAAGCTTTGACGAGCTACTTCGTGATTTACAAGCAAAGCCTGTGGGCAACCGCCTAGAAATAGATGCATGTGAAGATTTTGAACCGTGGCCGGTAACCGAGCCTTGGTTAAAAGTATGGCTAGAAAAACTACCTGCTTAACCCTTAATTTTAAGGTATTAAAAAAGGAGCGCATGCGCTTAATGCCGATCAGTTAAGAAAATGACCGGTTGACCGATCCAAACGA
>NZ_WTKZ01000008.1:0-121850 GCF_011378805.1 Pseudoalteromonas sp. Z9A6 | reverse complement strand
CCCGACTAGAAATAGTCGGGCTTTTTTACGTCTGCATAAAAGTAAAATGTGCGCAATTAACATATACTCATATCGCGACACAAAGATAGTGTAGCATTTCACTGTGGCTCTCCACCGCTGTGGGCACTACGACATCCTACTGCGTAGCGCACCGACTTCAAATTGTAGAGAGCCCGACTAGAAATAGTCGGGCTTTTTTACGTCTGCATAAAAGTAAAATGCGCGCAATTAACACCCACTCATATCGCGACACAAAGATAGTGTAGCATTTCACTGTGGCTCTCCACAGTTGTGGGCATTACGACATTCTACTGCGTAGCGCGCAGGCTACAAATTGTAGAGAGCCCGAGTAAAAATAGTCGGGCTTTTTTTACGTCTGTAGAAAAATGAAATATGCGCAATTAATATATACCTACAGCAATGCCCATCTCGTAGGTCGGGCGAGCGCAGTGACTCCGGACGTTAATTTAATCTTTTTTACTTTCTATAAAAGCTAATTACTCTCATTTCCTTAGATAACAAATTTAATTTTGCTTTGTTACTGTCTTTGATTTAGGATCAAATCAGTTTAAAACCAAGAACTAACAGCCTGTGTATAGATTATTAATTAGCGCCATATCCATTTTATTTTGTTTTTCTGTGTCGGCAGTTGAAGTAACTGATCTATATCAAGATATTTTAAAAGTGGATGACAAAACACGAGATACTCGATTAGCTGCGAGCCGTAAAGCTTTGCTTAATGTTTTAGTGAAAGTAAGCGGTGATGAAACTGCAGATCAAAATAAATTAGCACAGCAACGTACTAAAGATATTTCTGATTATATGCTTAAGTTTGAATATGACGAGAGAGCAAATGGACAATTGAAACTCGTTGTTAAATTTGAAGCTCGAAAGATCAACGCGCTAATCAAAGAGTTAAACTTACCTTTATGGGGAGTACAACGTCCATTAGTCGCAATATGGTTAGGTATTGAAGACAATTGGCGCAGAGAATTGGTAACACAAGAAAGTTACCCGCAGTTAGAGCAGTTAATTTATGACAAAGCAGGGCGTCGTGGTTTACCTGTCGTTGTTCCATTACTTGATTTACAAGATCGACGTCTAGTAGGTATTCCTGAGGTGTGGGGTAACTTTTCAGAACCAGTAGAAGAGGCCTCTAGACGCTACAGCGCTGAGCGAAGTATTACAGCTAGAATGTATAAAGAAGCAGATAGCGAAAATTGGATTTTAGATTGGCGTTTTACTAATGATGATCAATTTGATTCAAATCGATTAACGGGTGATAAACAGCAAATAGTGAGCCAGATGATTGACACCTTAGCGCGAGGCCTTGCAAGCGAGTATGCAATTGATCCAAATGCTTATTATGAACAAGCAACTGCTACGCTCACGTTAAAGGGTACACAAAGTTTTGTTGATATAGAATTAGCGAAACGAAGATTATTGAGCCTGAGTGTTGTTACGCAAGTCAAAATTGTTCGTAAAACACCGGAATTTGTTGAATTTAAACTAAACCATACTGGTAACTTGAGTGATCTTAAAAAAGGGTTAGGGCTAGACTCTTCATTTAAAGATTATGAGGATCCACGCGCATTTTATCATGTTGTTGATAAAAATAGCTTAGAGTATCAATGGGTAACACCATAATGCTAATGTCTGAGCCGATGCAAATGGCACTACCGGTTACTTTACCGGATGACGAAACATTTGCATCGTATTTTGGGGGAGAAGACTCATTGGAGGTTAATCACCTAAAAGATAGCTTTTCCAAATTAGCAAAAACGTTTCAGTATACATACCTATGTGGTTTAGGTGATTCGGGCAAGTCTCATCTTTTATATGCAACCTGCATAAAAGCACAAGAGCGTGGCTTATCTAATATGCTACTGTCTATGCGCGAAGTAATTGACTTTGGACCTATGGTATTAGACGGTTTAGAAGCGCTTGATGTTCTATGTATTGATGACGTGCATTTAGTTGCAGGGAATGATGCGTGGGAAAAAGCACTATTTAACTTTTTTAACCGGTTTAACGAACCCGGCAAAATGTTAGTAGTAACTGCTGATTTACTTCCTAGCATGCTCAATATATCTCTGCCTGATTTAGAGTCTCGTTTAACGTGGGGAACAACCTTTCAAATTCGTTCTATGAGTGATGACGATAAAGCACAAGCACTTGTTAAGCGCGCTCACATGCGCGGCCTTGAATTAAGTGATGAGTGTGCACGCTTTTTATTAACCCGTTTAAGCCGTGATATGCGAGCTTTATTAGATGTACTCGACAAATTAGATCATGCATCTATGGCTGCACAGCGAAAATTAACTATTCCTTTTATAAAATCAACGTTAAAGCTGTAGTAGGTCTAGAATCTAGACCCTGCTTTCAGTTATCATAAGCTATTATCAGAGCGTGTTTACCTTTCCTGATTGGAATTTGTTTAACTTAAGGGTGCTTTAATCGCGTCGTGAGGACATTAGCATAGTTTTTATATGCAATACCCGAACAACAAAGAGAGTAGCCACAAGATAAACACTTCGAACAACATGCGTTTGGTCTTTATTTAGGGTTATTGCATGACTTATGTAGGAAACTACAGCCCAATGCTTAACCTTATTTAATAGCCAACCACACAGTTGAAAAGCAATCTTGAAAGGCCAACACGCTCTTAAGCAATCACCTTCTGTGAAAGATCAGGTATCGAATGAACTTAGAAAACATATTAGCGCAAGCACTTGAGGCGGTAGCCAGTGCCAGTGAAATAGCGCAGTTAGAAGATATCAGGGTTAATTACCTTGGTAAAAAAGGCGAAATCACTAGCTTACTTAAAACGTTAGGTAAAATAGCACCTGAAGAACGTAAAGAAGCAGGCCAAGTTATAAACCAAGCTAAACAAGATGTGCAAGTTGCTATTAACGAAAAGCGTGAATTGCTTGCAAGTAAAGCACTTGAAGAAAAGCTAGCTGCTGAAACTATAGATGTAACTCTACCAGGGCGTGTTATGCCTACCGGCGGTTTACACCCAGTTACGCGCACTATTGAGCGTATAGAAAGCTTTTTTGGTGAGTTAGGTTTTGAAGTTAAATCTGGTCCAGAAATCGAAGACGATTTTCATAACTTTGATGCGCTAAATATCCCTGAGCATCATCCAGCACGTGCTGATCACGATACCTTTTATTTCAATCCTAAATTAGTACTACGCACACAAACCAGTGGCGTGCAAATTCGTACTATGGAAACTGAGCAGCCACCACTGCGCATTATTTCACCTGGACGTGTATACCGTAATGATTACGACCAAACACATACACCAATGTTCCACCAGGTTGAAGGTTTAATGGTTGATACCGATGTTAGCTTTACTGAGTTGAAAGGTATTTTGCATGATTTTTTACGTAACTTCTTTGAAGAAGATATGGAAATTCGTTTCCGTCCTTCATTCTTCCCGTTTACAGAACCTTCAGCTGAAGTAGATGTTATGGGGAAAGACGGTAAGTGGTTAGAAGTACTAGGCTGCGGCATGGTACATCCAAATGTACTTAAGTCTGTGGGTATTGACCCAGAAAAATACACCGGCTTTGCCTTTGGCATGGGTGTAGAGCGTTTAACAATGTTGCGCTATGGCGTAAACGATTTGCGTGCATTTTTCGAAAATGACTTAAAATTCCTGAACCAGTTCCGTTAAGAGTGAAACAATAAAATGAAATTTAGTGAAAAGTGGTTAAGAGAGTGGGTTAATCCTGCTATTGATACGCAAGCTCTTTCGGAACAGCTTTCAATGGCTGGTCTAGAAGTTGATGGTGTTGAGCCTGCTGCTGCCAAATTTAATGGCGTAGTTGTTGGTGAAGTTGTTGAATGTGGTCAACACCCTGATGCAGATAAACTGCGTGTTACCAAAATTAACGTAGGTGGCGATGAGCTACTTGATATCGTGTGTGGTGCACCAAATTGTCGTTTAGGTATTAAAGTTGCTGTTGCAACTGTGGGCGCTGTACTTCCTGGTGACTTTAAAATTAAAAAAGCCAAACTACGCGGCCAACCTTCAAACGGAATGCTATGTGCTTTTGTTGAGCTAGGTATTAGCGAAGAAGGCGACGGCATTATGGAATTGCCAAGCGATGCACCAGTAGGCACTGATTTACGTGACTACCTAGGTCTTGATGACAATATTATTGATGTTGATTTAACACCAAACCGTGGTGACTGCTTAGGTATAAAAGGCCTTGCTCGTGAAGTAGGTGTTTTAAATAGCATTGACGTAAATGTATTAGATATCCCAGCGGTTACGCCAACAATTGATGACAAAGTATCAATTGAGCTAGTTAACGAAGATGCATGTCCTCGTTACCTTGGCCGTGTGATAAAAGGCATTAACCTTGATGCAGAAACACCGCTTTGGATGGTTGAAAAGCTACGTCGCAGTGGCGTGCGTTCAATCGACCCAGTAGTTGATGTTACTAATTATGTATTACTTGAACTTGGTCACCCAATGCACGCGTTTGATTTAAATGCGATTGAAGGTGGTATTAAAGTTCGTAGTGCAAACGCAGGTGAAGAACTTGTTTTATTAGATGGTAATACCGCTAAATTAAACGACACAACACTTGTGATAGCCGATCATAATAAAGCACTTGCAATTGCAGGTATTTTTGGTGGGGAGCAATCAGGTGTTACAGATAAAACATCTGATATATTACTTGAAAGCGCATTTTTTAATCCTGTAGCAATTGCAGGGCAAGCACGTAGCTACGGTTTACACACTGATGCTTCACACCGTTATGAACGCGGTGTTGATTTTGCTCTACAACACGATGCAATGGAACGTGCAACAGCACTTCTTCTTGAAATTGTGGGTGGTCAAGCAGGCCCTGTAGTTGAAGCTGTTGCGGCTGATAAACTACCGAAAGTGACTGAAGTACGTCTTCGTCGTGCGCGTTTAGACCGTGTTATTGGGCATCATATTGAAGATGCTAAAGTAACAGACATTCTTACGCGTTTAGGTCTTGATGTTAAAGTAGAAAATGAAAGCTGGAGTGCGGACGTACCAAGCTACCGTTTTGATATTCGCATCGAAGAAGATTTAATTGAAGAAGTAGCACGTGTTTACGGTTACAACAGCATTCCAAATGTTGCACCAACTGCAAAACTTAAAATGACGACACATAATGAAGCAACTATTGCGCTTAGCAAGTTCCGCAATACGTTAGTGACTCGTGGTTACCAAGAAGCAATTACATACAGCTTTGTAGACCCTAAAGCACAAGCTATTTTACACCCTGAGTGTAAAGCAATGGTATTGCCGCATCCTATTTCAATTGAAATGTCAGCAATGCGTGTAAGTTTAATGCCGGGTTTATTAGCGTCTGTAGCGTATAACCAAAATCGCCAACAGCCTCGTATTCGTTTATTCGAACATGGTCTTAAATTTATAAGCGACGAAAGTGCAGAAAACGGTGTTTACCAAGTACCGGTTATTGGCGGTGTTATAACAGGCCTTGTAAATGGCGAGCATTGGGTTGAAGAAAAACGTAATGTTGATTTTTACGATTTAAAAGGTGATGTTGAAGCCTTACTTGCAATTACCAATGACATTACTCGCTTTGAAATTAAAGCCGAGCAGTCAGATGGACTTCACCCTGGTCAATCAGCAGTAATATATGTTGATGGTAAAAAGGTTGGTTTTTTTGGTGCTTTACATCCTCAAGCTCAAAAGTCGTTAGATATCAACAACGCAACTTTTGTTTTTGAAATTGAAATGTCAGCAATAGAAAAAAGAAATTTACCGCAAGCAGAAGGGGTGTCTAAATTCCCTTCAAATCGCCGCGACATCGCGATTTTAGTGGCAGACAGCGTTAAATCTGGCGACATTTTAAGCGTGATCGAAAAAGTTGGCGGAAATCAATTGGTTGACCTAAACTTATTCGATGTGTATAAGGGCAAAGGTATTGAGCCAAATGATAAGAGTTTGGCGATTGCTCTAACACTGCAAGCGGTTGATAGAACACTCGAAGAGAAAGATATCAATCTAGTAGTTGATAACGTGGTGGCCGAATTGGCCGAACAGTTTAATGCATCGTTGAGGGACTAGATATGGCGCTTACTAAAGCCGACATAGCTGAACACCTATTTGAAAAGCTCGGGATCAATAAAAAAGATGCCAAAGATTTAGTTGAAGCGTTTTTTGAAGAAATCCGCTCAGCGCTAGAAAAAGGCGAGCAGGTTAAGCTCTCTGGATTTGGTAACTTTGATCTTCGAGACAAAAAAGAAAGACCAGGCCGTAACCCGAAAACAGGCGAAGATATTCCTATTTCGGCACGTCGCGTGGTGACTTTTCGACCAGGTCAAAAGCTTAAAACCCGCGTAGAAGTGGGCACAAGCAAAGCAAAATAAAAAAAGGCAGCGTAAGCTGCCTTTTTATTTGCCTGAATAACCTAGTTATTAAATTATACCAACCTGCATAAATCTTTGATCAATTTAACGAATTAAATTGCACTATAACGTCGTTAAAATTTTTTATTTAGAACAACTAGATACAAAAATTTTTGCCTAGTTCTAGCGTAATTTCCTTAACGTTAAATAGACCCCATAAATAAGCAGATTGGTATTAGGTTCTTTTTGCGATTATAAATTAAAACTCCCGAGGAGATACAAAATCACCTGCCATTATTTGCTGAAATGTTTGCTCTGCAAGTACATCTAGGCTATCTAAGCTTTTACCATTTGCGATTAATTTCTGCTCAATTTCAAACACATCAATATTTTCAATCCCCGACATTTGCGCTACTTTAGAAAATATATATGCGTGCTTAAACTTATCATGTTTATAAAAAAGACTAATAAGTGATGTATACACTTCAGGATTTGGTATGTTGTCTTTTTTATTGAGCTCTAGAGTTTTATAAAGTAAATCAATAGTTTTTTCATCATCAAATTTAATATAGTACGATGCTAAAAAAAATTGCATTTCGGCACTTTGCGTTACACTTTTATCATTTTCTATAGCCAATAATTTAGTCAACGCACTTTGGTTGTTATTTCGTGACCATTGGTAGTAGAGCAAACCTGGGTGGTTTGTATTTTGGGTATCTTGATATAATCGAGTCATTTCTTTAATGCTCGTTAACTGACCATCAATACGTGACGTTTTTTTAGCTTTTAACTTAATATGTTCAATTTTAGCGGCCAAAGTTATGCATTGGTTATAAGATTCAAAGTCCTTGAGTAATTGGTATTTATTTTTATCAGAAGGGTCTTTGTATTCTATGTAGCGTTTGATAATTACATCAGAACGCTCATCTTTACAGTGGCTGTCTTTGTTTAAGTCGCTACAAAAGCCAGGTGTTTCTTTGCACACTTGTGCGAGTGTTAACGGTTCTTCACACCCAGCCAATGTTAGCAAACCCAATAGTACACTTGCTTTTTTAAGCATCCCTTAACCCCAAATGAATATTTACTTTGTTATTCTAACGCAATCATTTAACGCCTAACAGTAGAGAATAACTTCAGTTTAAATTAGAATAGCCCTGCCTGAAGTGCATTACTCTCAAAATATAGTGCATTTTTAAAGGCTATCCGTTCAAAATGATAAACTTAGGTAAATAAAATGACCTCATCTCACGAGTTAGAATACACAAATAGTTGGCAAGAGCGCCAAGATTACGCAGAAAGCATGCAACCAATTATTGGTAAGCTTTACCGTAATCGTGGTATCGAAATAGCTGTATATGGCCGTCCTCTCGTAAATGCCAGTACTATCGATATTATCAAATCTCACAAAACCGTTGCTCAGTTTGAAGGCACTAAATTACGTTTGCGCGAAAGCTTCCCATTTTTAGAAGCTATCAGCAAAATGGAATTAAACTCAGCACGTATTGATATTGGTAAGCTTGCATATAGTTATTTGTTCACTGAAGCCGCAAAAGGTCGTTCAGTAGAAGAGTTTGTAAAAGATGAACTTGCAGAAATAACAGACTCACCAGCGAAAGAGCCACGCGATGTAGTATTGTATGGTTTTGGTCGTATCGGTCGTTTATTAGCGCGTTTATTAATTGAAAAATCAGGTCCATATTCAGATTTACGTTTGCGCGCTATTGTTGTGCGTGGTGGTAAAGATGGGGATCTTGAAAAGCGTGCAAGCTTACTGCGTCGTGATTCAATTCACGGTCCATTCAATGGCTCAATCACGATTGATAAAGAACGCAATGCAATTAAAGCTAACGGTAGCTACATTCAAGTTATTTACGCTAACTCTCCTAGCGAAATTGATTACACTCAATACGGTATCGACAATGCATTAATTGTTGATAACACAGGTATTTGGAAAGACGAAGCGGGCCTTGGCCAGCATCTAGAGTGTAAGGGAGCTGCAAAAGTATTATTAACAGCTCCTGCAAAAGGCAATATCAAAAACATCGTATATGGTGTTAATAACAAAGATATATTACCTGAAGATAAAATTGTTTGTGCAGCAAGCTGTACAACTAATGCAATTACACCAACGCTTAAAGCATTAAACGATAAGTTTGGTATCAATAATGGCCATGTTGAAACTGTACACTCGTACACGAACGATCAAAACCTTATTGATAACTACCACAAAGCAGAGCGCCGTGGCCGTGCCGCAGCACTTAATATGGTAATTACTGAAACAGGTGCTGCAAAAGCGGTTTCAAAAGCATTACCAGAGCTTGAAGGCAAGTTAACAGGTAACGCAATCCGCGTACCTACACCTAATGTGTCGCTAGCTATTTTAAATCTTAACTTAGCAACAAGCACATCAGTTGAAGAGCTAAACGCATTTTTACGCGATACAGCACTTCATTCAGACTTACGTGATCAAATTGATTACACTGCATCAACGGAAATTGTATCTACCGATTTAGTAGGTAGCCGTTACGCAGGTGTTGTTGATTCACAAGCAACAATTGTTGAAGATAACCGTATTGTTTTATATGTATGGTACGACAATGAGTTTGGTTACAGCTGCCAAGTAGTACGTTGTATGCGCGATATGGCCGAAGTGTCATTCCCAAGCTTACCTCGCTAATTTATTTGCAGTGACTTAAAAGCCAGCATGTTGCTGGCTTTTTTGGTCGTGTATTATTTTTAAAGCGTATGCCTTGTGATAGGCTTTAATTAAGAAAATGCACATTCGTTTTACTATTTATAAAATAATGTCAGTTCTGTGAATTAATAAGCAGATAAACTTATTCAACCTAAAGGTTTTTTCATGAAAATCAGCAGCAATTTCGACAGTGGTAATATCAAAGTTATTGAAGCCACCGATCCTTTAAATATTCAATTAGAAATTAATAAAGATCACCAGTCTGAATTTTATCAGTGGTTTCACTTTCGTCTTGAAACAACACCTTACCAATTGCATAAGTTAAATATTAATGAGCTTGATAAATCAGCTTACCCAGATGGTTGGGAAGGGTATCAAGCCGTTGCATCATATGACCGCCAAACATGGTTTCGTGTACCATCAAGCTATGAAAATGGCACATTAAGCTTTGAAATTGAACCAGAGTGCGGCAGCGTATATTTTGCTTACTTTGCGCCATACAGTTACGACCGCCATTTAGATTTATTATCTTGGGCACAAAGCCAAGGCGCTTGCCAATTAATAACGCTTGGTGAAACACTCGATGGCCGCGATATGAATGTGCTTAAAATTGGTGAGCCAAGTGAAGACAAGAAAACCATTTGGATCACAGCACGTCAACACCCAGGTGAAACAATGGCGCAGTGGTATGTTGAAGGTCTACTGCACAAACTTCTTGATGACGAAGACCCACATGCAGCTGCGCTCTTATCAAAAGCAGTATTTTACGTTGTGCCAAATATGAATCCAGACGGCAGCGCACGCGGACATCTTCGTACTAACGCTAAAGGTGTTAACTTAAACCGTGAATGGCAAACACCAAGCATGGAAAATAGCCCTGAGGTTTACTTAGTGCTTAATAAAATGCGCGAAGCTGGCTTAGATATGCACCTAGACATACACGGCGATGAAGCTATCCCATATAACTTTGTGGCAGGCAGTGAAGGTATTCCAAGTTACGATGAACGCTTAAAAGGCTTAGAAGATAGCTTTAAAGCTGCGCTTTTAACTATTACACCAGAGTTTCAAGATGAGCATGGCTATCCAAAAGATGAGCCAGGTCAAGCTAACCTTACGGTAGGTTCATCAGCTACGGCTGAAGAATTCAAAGCATTAACGTACACAATTGAAATGCCATTTAAAGACAACAACGATTTACCTGATCCAGATTATGGCTGGTCAGATCGTCGTTCGTATCAATTTGGTCAAGATACATTAGCGGCTATTGTTAATGTTGTTGATGATTTAAGATAAAACGCTTATCTAAATGGGTATCAATAGTTTTGATACCCTTTTTGCTTTTAATAAAACCCTTTGTATAAAAAAATAATCATGTAGCAGCTTTATTCTTAAAACGTTTTCAACGCTTCTTCGCTGCGTATCATCACCGTATCGGTACAAATCAATCTACTTTCATTTAAATACTACGGATGTAGTGCCTTTCGCCAAGTGTGTAATTATATATTTTGAAAATTAAGTGTTAACAAAGTTAGGTTACTTAAGTTAAGATTAATTAAATCATGAGTCGGGACGGGAGAGGTAAAACCTTATTTCGTAAAGCTTATGTAGCGAAGTAGCTAAAGCAGAGTCTCGTAATTAAAAATAATAAATATAACTATAGAGGATATCCATGGAAGCTTTTGTAAGTGCTGTTAATGATGTTGTTTGGAGTAATGCACTCATCTATTTATGCCTAGGCGCAGGCTTGTTTTATTCAGTATTAACTCGATTTGCTCAAGTTAGACATTTTAAAGAAATGTGTAAGTTATTATTTAGCCCTAACACGTCTGATAAAGGTATTTCATCTTTTCAAGCCCTTGCAGTCTCGTTATCTGGACGAGTAGGTGTTGGTAATATCGCAGGTGTTGCAGCGGCTATTGGTTTTGGCGGGCCAGGCGCAATTTTTTGGATGTGGGTTGTTGCTTTTTTAGGCGCAAGTACCGCATTCGCAGAGTCTACTTTAGGCCAAATTTATAAAACAGAAGAAAACGGGCAATATCGTGGTGGCCCAGCGTATTATTTTGACCGTTGTTTAGGGCAAAAATGGCTAGCTGTTTTATTTGCTGTTTCGGCAATTATTGCCTGTGGTGTTTTTCTACCTGGTGTACAAGCAAATGCGGTAGGTAATGCGTTTACCCAAGTGTTTGGCAATGGCAACATGGTTTCTACTAGCTTTGGTGATGTAGGTAGCTTTAAATTAGTCGCTTTAGCAATCATCCTTATTGTTTTAGCGTTTATTATTTTTGGCGGTATAAAACGTATTGCGAACTTTACGCAAATAGTAGTGCCATTTATGGCACTGGGTTACATCGTACTCGCACTAATCGTGGTATTTTTAAATTTAGATAAAGTGGGCGATATATTTTATTTAATTATTAATGATGCATTTACTGCGCAGGCAGGTTTTGGTGCCGCTATTGGTTGGGGCGTTAAACGTGGTATATATTCTAATGAAGCTGGCCAAGGTACTGGGCCTCATGCAGCAGCTGCAGCAGAAGTTGATCACCCAGCTCAACAGGGGTTAGTACAAGCTTTTTCTGTTTATGTTGATACTCTTTTTGTATGTACTGCAACAGCATTAATGATTTTAATAACGCAGCAATACAACATTGTGGGTGAACTACCAGCAGGGCAATTTATTGTACAAAATGTCGATGCAGCGACTGAAGTAGGATCAGCAGCCTTTACTCAAATGGCTTTATTTAGTGTATTTGGCAGCTTCGGACAAGCATTTGTCGGTATTGCATTATTCTTCTTTGCCTTTACCACAATACTTGCTTATTACTTTATTGCAGAGACAAACATTGCTTACTTAAATCGTTACTTTAAAGGCAATATCCCGCTTGTCCTTGTGAAATTTGTGATTATGTTTATGGTTGCATACGGTATGGTTAATAATTCAGGTTATATTTGGACTATTGGAGATATTGGCGTTGGCTTAATGGCTTGGATTAACATATTGGGTATTTTAGCTATTTTCTTTGTAGCTAAGCCTGCTTTGTTATGTTTGAGCGATTATGAGGATCAGAAGAAAAAAGGCGGAAAAATCACATTTGACCCAGTTAAATTAGGGATTAAAAACGCCTCGTTTTGGGAAAAGCGTCTAGAAAAACAGTCTAAAGACGCTGAGTAACTAAACTTAGTGGGCAACTTATAAAATTATAGCCCCTAAATCAGTTGTTGGTTTGAATTCAAAAAAGACAACGAGAAATAAAACAAGTACAATAAAGGCGCCGAAAGGCGCTTTTTTTATGCGTAGTATGGAGAGAAGTATGGCGATTATTCGTTGCCCAAAATGTGCAAAATCAATTTCAGATAAACATAAGCAATGTCCTCATTGCGAAAGCAACATTGCAGAGCTAAACGACGAGCAAGTTTTACAGCTTCAGCGCGAACAGCGAATTAAAAAAAAGCAGATGTTTATAAATCACTCCTTTTTGGCGCTTATCTTATTTTTAGGTGGTTTTTTCTGTTTGTACTTTTTACAACCGCAAGAAGAAACACTTCAGTGGTATGCTTACACTGCCGCAATAGGCATAGGCTGTATCTGGTACCTTATAAATCGTATTATTTTAGTGACTCTAAAAAAGAAAAAATGACATGAATATTGACAATCTTGTACAAAATATTACTCCCGAATTATTCGAACGCTTACAATACGGTGCTTCTACTGGCAAGTGGCCAGATGGTACCGTTTTATCAGATGAACAAAAGCAACAAACAGTGCAGTTGGTTATGTTGTATCAAGCAAAGGTGGCTCAATCAAACGAGCAATTTACGATTGGTGCTAATGGTGAAATGATCCAAAAGACAAAAGCTCAACTACAAAAAGAATTCAAATCAGACAACGAAATAGCTAGGTTTAGTGAACATGATCTTTAAGCACCTTTTTACACCTAAGTGGAAACACCCAAAGCAACAAGTACGTCTTGATGCTATCGAAAAATTAGACATTGAACGTGATGCAACCATATTAAACACGTTAGCACTTGAAGATAGCTCAGCTGAAATTCGCCGTAAAGCGCTGCAAAAGGTAAATAATTTGCCGCTATGGTGGAAAGCGTATAAACAAGATCAAGCATTAAAAGATATAGCAGAGCTGCAAATATCTAATGCTGTTTTAAATAGCGAAAGTACACTAACAGCGCAAATCAAAAGTGAATACATAGAGCGTTTTGCACCTGTTAAAACACTCGAAAAGTTAGCATTTGCAGAAAAAGAACTGCAAGTACGCGTTAAATTATTAAAACGTTTAGCAAATCCAAAATTAGTAGAAAAAGCATTTAAAGAAGGTGGCGAAGAGCTACAAACTCAGTTAGTTGAACTTGTTATTACCCATCAACTAATTAAGCCATTAGTAAAACATGCCAAAGGTGATGCAAAAACAGCACTTGAAACGCATATTGAAAATGAGCGTTTAGCAATTGAAATGCCACTTCAGGTTGAAAGTGCAACACGTGTTATTTTAGCTAAGTTAAATGCTTTACGTGAAAAAACAGACTTTGGTGTTGTAAATTCACAAGCCGGCGAATTAATGGCCCAGTGGCAAGCACTTGAGCTTAAATGGTTAAGTGATGAGCGTGTAAAGCTTCTTGATGAAAAATACACTTCGATTACCACTAAGTTAGATGTACACATTGAACAGCTAAAAGCAGTACATGACAAAGAGCAGCAGCAATTAGCGCAACAACAGCGTCAATTATTAGCACTTGCAACACTTGAAGCTTTGGGTGAAGAAATTGAAAATGCCTTACAGCTTGGTCTTGAAACTCCAGAGCAAATTCAACAAGATTGGCTTGATGCAAAAGTAGCGCAAGCTAAGCAAGCTATTAGCGAAACAGAACTTGCTAATAATGCACAATCAAAACTCGCTGTAAGCAAGTTAGAAAAACTATTTACTCAAGTTGCTAAATTACCCGAGCTAACAACGGCTATTAAAGAGTACAAACTCGCTTTTGCAGCATTATGCGAAATTAAGCCAGCAGAAGATTTAGCACAATACGATGCAACTCTAACTGAATTTAATAATGGCTTTAAAGCAGCGCGTAATCATTTGAATATTTTAGATGGCGCACTGCAAAGTACCTTTAAAACACAGTTAAATGGGCATAAAAAGCAATTTTTAGCACCAATGAATGAGCTAGTTAAGCCACTTGAAAAAAACCAAAGCCAAGCAAAGCGCAAAGCTCGTGATGTTAAGCGCCTAATTGAGGAAGGTCGTTTTAATGTTGCTTTTGGCGTGTTTAAAGGCTTTGAAGAGTTATTTGATACACTTACTGAGCAATACCAGCAGCCACTTGTGAACATAAAAGCAGACCTTGAAGCGCAACTTGCAGATGCGAAAGATTGGCAAAAATACGCTGCAGCACCAAAGCGTAAAGCTTTATTAGAAGAAGTAAGTGCATTAGTAAGCGAAGAGTGTACAGATCCACAACAACGCGCAGAGCAAGTAAAAGCGCTACGTAAACGCTGGAATGAGTTAGGTCGTTTAGATACAGATGAAGAAAAGCAACAAGGTGTGCAGTTTGATGAACAAATCGAGTTGTTATTTGCGCCTTGCCGTAGTTACTTCGCAGAGCAAGAAGTACAACGCGAGGCCTCAAAAGCACAACGTGAAAGTATTATTAACGACATGCATGCGCTCCATTTGCAGCCTACTGCTGAGGATGACTTTGATTGGAAGCAATATGAAAGCCAATACAATCGTTTAAATAAAGCGTGGCGCAGTGTGGGTAAAGTTGACCCTAAAACATACCGTACACTAAACGATCGTTATAAAAATGAGCAACAACAAGTACTGGCTTTATTAAACGCATTTCATAAAAGTAATGCAGCACTTAAAAATGAACTAGTAGAAAAAGCGCAGCAATTATCACAAAGCGATGATTTAGCCGCTGCTTGCCAAGAGTTGAAGCAAATGCAGCAGCAATGGCAAACCATTGGCTTTGCTGGTTTAAAAGCTGAAAATGCGTTATGGCAAAAGTTTCGTCAGTATAACGATGAAACATTTACTAAGCGTAGTAGTGAGTTTGAGCAGCAAAAACTCGAGCAAAACGAGTCAGATAAACAAGCAATTGCAGAACTTGCTGAGCTTGAAGCAGCACTTAGTGATGTTAATCAAAGAGCGCAGTTGCACGACCTAGAAACAAAAGTGAAAGGGTACACGCAATTTAGATCGTTAGCGCCAAAGGTTACTAAGCTACTAGCTGCTATTGAAGATAAACTTGCATTGCTTACAAGTAAATCTGAGCAAGCTAATTTAGATGCATTAATTACTGCACTTGAAAACAATGAAGCGTTACCAAGTCAGTATCAAGCACCGCTTAAAACAACATTAAGTAAAGAGCAACTTATTACTCGCATGGAAATACTAGCGAACGTAAGTTCAACCGATAAGTCACTTAGAATGGCAGAACAAGTAGCCATGCTAGATGACAAACATCGTGGCGATCATGCTGATTTAAACTATTATTTAAAACAGTTATTAGCGCTCAGTGACGGTTCAGTTGAACCTGACACACTAACGCGACTTAAAGCGACACTTGCAGCTTAATAAAACCAGCATAATATGTGCTGGTTACTATTTTACTAAGCCGCTTTAATAGCGGCTTTTTTATGTATCACTAATTCATAAACAAAAGGGTTCTCATGAGAATTTTAGTTATTATTGCAGCGTTATTTTTAACTGCCTGTAATACCACGCAAGGCATATCAGTATATTCATTTACCAACTCTGAGGTTGAATCTGTACTGGGTAAGCAATTACCAAAGTTAAGTGAAAAAGTAAGCTTAATGGGTTTACCCGTTCAGTTTGATGTAAACGACTTAAGTGTCAACATTGGACCTGATAACCGAGATGTTGTTGTGCTTGGTGCCGATTCTAGCGCTGAAATTAATGCATTCGCACTTAAATACCCTGTGCGTTTAAAGCTGCAAATTGAAGGTAGCCCATTTTACGACAGTGAGAAAAAAGCGGTGTTTTTACGTAATATTAAATTACTTGATTCGAGTGTAGATGCCGGTGGTTTTAAAGGTAATTTAGGTGCGCTTGATAGCCAAGCAATGGATGTTATTAATGCTTTTTTAGCGGTTAACCCAGTTTATACTCTAAACATGGATGACCCTAAAATGATGCTACTTAGTAAACTTCCACTTGATATGAAAGTGGTTGAAGGCGCAATTAAGCTAGTACCTCGTCTATAAGTAGATCTACCTACTTACAATATACGTATTGATTAGCCTGACTTTCAGGCTAATTAGGTTTTAATATTATGGCGGCTCCTCGAACTGTTCCCACTTCTCGGCTTTCCCGTTTTGCAAAATTAGGCTCACTTGCCACAGGTGTTGCTACCAATATGTTAGTTGATGGTGCTAAGAGCGCGCTAACAGGTAAAGGTTGGGATAATAAAAGCTTACTACTACAACCTAAAAATATTGAAAAGCTAGCCACACAGCTATCTCATTTACGTGGTGCGGCAATGAAGCTTGGGCAATTACTTTCAATGGATGCCGGTGATTTACTTAGTCCTGAATTGGCTCAGTTACTTGCTTTACTGCGCTCGGACGCGAATCCAATGCCTCATAAGCAGCTTGTTGAGGTGTTAAAAGAGCAATGGGGGGATGAGTGGCTAGCGCGTTTTTCTCATATTGAGTTAAGGCCTTTTGCAGCGGCTTCTATAGGGCAAGTTCATTTAGCTTATAGAGAAAATGGCGATCAGCTTGCTGTTAAAATTCAATATCCTGGTATTGCAAAAAGTGTAGTAAGTGATGTAGATAACGTTATTTCTTTATTAACGATTTCTCGGTTATTGCCAAAAGATCTTAATATTAAACCACTTATTAGTGAGGCTAAAGCGCAGTTATTAGCCGAGGCTGATTATAAGCGGGAGGCTCAGTACTTAATACGTTATAAAAACGCACTAGCAAGTAATCCCCACTTTAAAGTGCCTAACGTATATCCAGAGCACAGTACACAACAAGTACTTACTATGGAATATATAAAAGCAGAGCCCATTGAGAGCATTACAGAGCTACCTGATAGTCAAAAAAGCTTTGTTGCAGAGCAACTGATTGATTTGTTTTTTAAAGAAATGTTTGAATTTAAATTAATTCAAACCGACCCTAACTTTGCCAACTTTCATTATCAGCTTGATACACAAAAAATTGTCTTATTTGATTTTGGTGCAACGCGAGAAATATCAACCGAGCTTAGCCGCGCTTATTTAGCTTTATTTAAAGCGGGTAGTGAAAACAACAGAGAAGGTGTCCTTAGAGCGGCTTCACACATTGGTTATTTTAAAAATGACTTAGTTGATGAGTATAAAAATAACGTCATTGATTTATTCTTAATGGCGTGCGAGCCACTGAGAGCAGAGGGAGAATTTGATTTTAAAAATAGCGAACTAGCGCTCAAAATTAAAAATGCAGGGCTTGCTCTTAGTGCGCAATCTCAGCAATGGCATACACCGCCCGTTGATGCGCTATTTATTCACCGAAAACTTGCAGGACTTTATTTAATAGCCGCAAGGCTAGGTGCAAAAATAGATGTAAAAACGCTATTTCAGCACTATTTATAGCGTTTTAATTTACACGTAAGTGCATTTTAAGTAATGAGTGCACTTAATGTATAAAATTGCCATAATGCTCGCGATATTTCGCGAGGTGCATTTATGATAAAACAATTTTTAAACGATCCTAAATTATTGCTAAACGCAGTAGGTGAGGGCATATACGGTTTTGACCTGTCGGGTAATGCGGTGTTTGTTAATCCTGCCGCTGAGCGCATGACAGGTTGGCGCGCTGAGGAACTATTAGGTAAAAAAATACATCAATATCATCACCATACTCATGCTGATGGCACACCTTATCCCGCTGATGAATGCCAAATATATTGCACCATGTTTGATGGAAAACGTCGTGAAGTTAAAAATGAAGTTTTTTGGCGTAAAGACGGTAGCTCATTTGCAGTGGAATACACCTCAACACCGGTTTATCAAAATGATGAGTTAATTGGTGCTGTAGCGGTATTTCGCGACATATCACTGCAACAGCAAACACAAAATGCACTGCAAGAGGCACTTGAGCAAGTAAAGCATTTAAGTGAGCAGCTAAAAGATGAAAACAACTACTTAATTGCAGAACTTAACGAAGATTGGCAAGACTCAGGGCTAGTTGGACAAAGTCATATATTTCAAACCATGTTAGATCAAATAAAACTGGTAAGTGAAACCGACAGCACAGTGCTTATACTTGGCGAAAATGGCACGGGTAAAGAATTAGTAGCTCGTAATTTGTATCGACTAAGCAAGCGTAGCGAACAAGCTTTTATAAAAGTAAATTGCGCCGCATTTACCCCAAGTTTGCTAGAGTCGGAATTGTTTGGCCATGAAAAAGGCGCGTTTACAGGTGCCAATGAACGCCGTAAAGGGCGTTTTGAACTTGCTGACAAAGGCACCTTGTTTTTAGATGAAATAGCAGAGCTTCCACTTGAGGCGCAAAGTAAATTACTGAGAGTCCTGCAAGAACAAGAGTTTGAACGCGTGGGTGGCAGCAATACGCTAAAAGTAAATATTAGAGTGATTGCAGCGACTAACCGCGACCTGTGGGAAATGGTACAAAAAGGCACGTTTAGAATTGATTTGTATTATCGGCTTAATGTATTTCCTATAAAAGTACCCGCCCTTAAAGATCGAAAAGAGGATATTCCTTATTTATGCGCTAATTTAATTGCGCAGATAAATAAACGACTGGGTAAACACTTAAAAGGGCTAAGTAAAAAAGCAATTACACAGCTGCAAGCCTACAATTGGCCAGGCAATATTAGAGAGCTGCAAAATGTACTTGAACGCGAAGCTATTTTATCTAATCAGGCTGTACTTCAGCTAAGTCAGCCTTTACAAGCGGGTGGTGAAGTAGTTATTAACCCTTCACTTACGCTTGATGAGGCCCAAAAGCAGCATATAACCTCTGTTCTCGCGTTATCGCACTGGCAAATATCGGGTGATAAAGGGGCAGCAGTTAAATTGGGCTTACCTGAGAGTACACTACGCTCAAAAATGCGAAAGTTAGGGATTGCTAAAGATTCGTGATATATCGCGCAGCGCGTTTAATATCGCGAATTTTATTTTGTTGCGTTGAAATTAACTGTTTAATATCAATGATGTAAGTAAAGTTTCAGCTTGGTCTGAAAGTTGCAAATACTTGCATAATACCCGTCATTATGAAGCAAGTACTATGAAGTTTGATATTAAAGAAGAAGACATGATCATTAAGCCCTATAACACCGAAGGGCCAATTTATATCCGCGAGCAAAAAGGATTTTTTCAGCGCATACGCCGTAATTTAGGTTGGCTGTTAATGCTAACTTTTATTGCAATACCGTGGATCCAATATAACGGACAACAAGCTGTGCTGCTTGATGTGGCAACGCAAACTTTTACTATTTTTGGTCTAACACTCCTTCCTCAAGATTTTATGATTTTAGCCCTACTATTTATGGTGGGGGCTTTTGCATTATTTTTTGTAACTAACTGGCTTGGTCGGGTTTGGTGTGGTTATACGTGCCCGCAAACTATATGGATGCTCATGTTTTCGTGGGTAGAGCAACGCATAGAAGGCACTCGAAATCAGCGAATTAAATTAGATAAATCACAGTGGACGCTAAGCACTTGGCGTAAAAAAATAACTAAGCACAGTGCGTGGATTGTTATTTCAGTTTTAACCGCCACCTCGTTTATGGCGTATTTTATTCCAGCAAAAAGTTTGTATATGGAAATGCTTACGTTTGAGTGGTCAGGTATAACGAGCTTTTGGGTGTTTTTATTTGCTTTTTGCACCTACGGTAATGCTGGGTTTTTACGCGAGAAAATGTGCACAATTGCTTGCCCTTATTCTCGTTTTCAGGCTGTTATGTTTGATAAAGATACGTTGCTTGTTACATATGATAACGAGCGAGGTGAAAGCCGAGGACCACGTAAACGCAAAGCTGATCCAAAAGAGCTTAACTTAGGTGACTGTGTAGACTGTAACTTGTGTGTAGAGGTATGCCCTGCAGGAATAGACATTCGAAATGGATTGCAATATGAATGTATAAACTGTGGCTTATGTATTGATGCCTGCGACGATACCATGGAAAAATTTGGTTACGAAAAAGGCTTAATTAAATACGCGAGTGAAAAACAAATGGAAGGTAAAAAAACCAATCCATTTAGGTTAAAGCTAGTAGGGTACGGCGCATTAACGGCTTTGTTAATCATTTCGATGTTTGCATGGATGCTGCAACGTACACCAATAGAAGCCTCAGTACTACGCGATAGGAATGCGCTTTATAGAGTTAACTACGAGGGCCTTGTAGAAAACCCTTATACACTTACTATTATTAATAAAACGCAGCAAGCACTGCATTACAGTATTGCCATAGAGGGTTTACCAGGAGCAACGCTCTCAAGTCCGAGATCTACGCTTGTACAACCGGGTGCGATGAAAAGAGTCCCCGTTACTGTAACAGCCGATGGTTACAATATTGCGCACAAAGTGAGTAAGTTACAATTTATAGTATCAGCGCAAGAAGATGCCAGCATTACTATAACCAAAGACAGCCAATTTTATAAAAATTAGTACAGTATATAAGCTCTATATAAACAACGACTTGAGCTTTACTTAGCTCAAGTCGTTGTTTAATTCATTTGAAATAAAATTCTTTGCCGATTCTAGATTATCAAAAAGACAATCTTTGAAAGAAACGTCTCTTTTGGCGTTTTGCATTATTCGTTGCATTTGGCTTATAGCAATAGGTGATGTAAGCACAAACGCGCTAATTAAACAGTTATTCTGCTGCATGCTGTGGCTTATGGCTACCATTTCTTGCTCGGCCTGTGGGGTTGCTGCTACAACGTTTGATGAGTCACTTATATAACCCCATTTCTCGCCTTTAAATGATTGAATGGTTTCAAAAAGCGCTGTTTTAAAATTACTTAAAAGCTCAAGTTCTAGGTTTCCGCTAAATTGTGCAATAACTATATTATTTTCAAGCGATAAATTAACGTGTCCGTTTTTATTTTTGTATTCCATTAATACCTCCTAAATTAGCTTTTTATCTAAATTTAGTTTAGCAGCCAAGAGGGTACAAGCGGCTGCAAACTTATTAAAGTGCTTTAATATAGTTAAGGGCGCTTTTAATAACCGCTACTTGCGCCAAAATACATTCTTCATCTGTGGCTGTTGGACTATCAGGGTATACCTCTGTTGTGGTTACATAGGGTGCATCTGTAAAGCCCATACACAAACCTAAATCGCGTGCTGCGTAATTAATAACGCCAAATTGCTCTTGAGGGACGCCTATTAACTGGTTATTTTCATCACTCGGTGCAATGTGTGTGACCTTTGCTACATCTTCGATAATTACTTTTTGAAATTCAGGCTCAGGCTTATTGGTATCGGCCACTAAATAAAACCCATCAGGTATGTTCCAATTAGTGTTTGTTATGCCTTCACGGGCAGCAAGTGTGGGTCTAAATTCACTGTTATCGCTATCGGTTGTTTCGTGTAAATCAATATGAGCGATTAAGTCAGTACCTAATGATTTTACAAACGCCATAATAGCGGCTGATTCTTGAGCTGGGCTGCCTTCGTAAAATGAGCGATTAGGATCAATAGCGTCTGGGTTCCAGCGGTTTATAGTCTCATATCCCCAAGGGCTAATGCAGGGGGCAACAATAATATTAAACTGTTCGCAATATTGCATAGCCGATGTTTTAGCAAACCTAAGTGCGCCATGTACGCCACTGGTTTCGTAGCCATGTACACCACCGGTGATTAAAACAGTTGGTTTATTGGCATTAAAGTTAGGCGTTTTTAATATATATAATGGGTAAGTACCAGCGGCGTAATTAAGCTCGCCGTATTGCTCTATATCTAAGGTGCTTTTAAGGTCATTAATTAGCGTTACGACTTCGTTTTGGTAACTGCGTTTAATGTTTTGGCGTGCTAACCACTGGGCTTTATCGTTGTTATTCCATTTTTTGCCTGGTGTGCCAATAGGGTATGTGCTGTTAGTCATAATAAACCTTTATATCAACTGTTATTTGTTCTCCTATAAATAAGGAGGGCAATTACAATTGGTAAAATTACTTAATAAAGGCGTAGCTTAACGCTGAGTAAATTAGCGTGCAAATTAAAACGTTAAAGTCATATTTTTAATAGCGCGTGATTGCTGGGCTTTAATATAACTTTGGTTTGCGAACTCACCCGAAATACTACCTAGTCGTTCACGCTTTACACTAACGGTTAAACTACACGTTTTACTTTGATCTACTTGCGAGCAGCTAAACATATCTAAGCTTTGCAAATCTATTTCAAGGCGCGAAGTACTAAGCTCAAAAAGCATTGATTGTAAAAGTGTTTCATTATTATTGTTAGTGCAGCTACTGCTAAGTTCTACTTGACTAGTACTATTGGGATCAGTGCCATCTAACTGAACTGTAAGGGGACTATTAATACTAAAAGTTTGGTTGTTACTCGGGGTTAAAATAATAAAATTTAAAGGTAGCTCCACACTTGAATTCGCATTTATGCCATCGTCTCGTTTAAATTTTATATCAAACTGTTGATTATCGTCAGTGGCATTTATATACGCTTGGTAATCAACGTCTAAAAAGTCGGTATCTTTTGTAAGTACAATAGCAGTGTTATTAACAACAGCTTGTAATGAGTCGCTATCGCTTAAAACAATGTTTGAGCCATTAGCATCTCCCGCATTTAGCTCTGCGTTAACACGCGTGCGGTTACCGTCAGAAACCAGCTCAAAGCCTGCCCAAATTCCTTTTGTTTTTACTAAATTCGATTCTGTTTCTGTTGTACAGGCGCATAATAATAAAATTAAAGCAGTTGTGGTAATGCACTTTTTAAGCATGTTAGCTCCTTTTAACCACTGAATTAGCTATAAGTAATTGTTTAATTGCGGATATACCTAGTAAATATATTAAGTGTATTTGTGCATTGTTACACAACACGCTATTTGTAAATGTTTAAAATTGTTAATGGTTGTGAGTAAAATGATAATATTAAGTTTTAAAAGTCAGCCTGCTAAGAGGTTGCTTTATAAATGACTACTATTTAGCGTTAAATGTAATATAAAAGAGTATGTTACAATCAAGTCAAAGCATATCTTCATATTGAGTATTATGGCGCAGTATAATGCTACTCCAAGTTGGCTAGGCCGTTTTTTTACCCGTATTAAACACGTAACTTTTGAGCAAGAGCGCCTTGTTGTGCATTTTAGAAGTGCTCCTTCGCGGATATTTTTAATTAAAGACTTTTATAATTACTCAATACTTAAAAATCGTTTATTTAGCGCTAAAATTAATTTGTGCGATAGTAGCAATACATCAATTAGCTTTTTAAACAAAGCGCAAGCTAAGTCTTTAAATACCGCCCTTAACACGCAATTTTCAGCCATGCTTGAGCAAAAAGTAAATAACGCCAAGGCTTTGCTAAAGCGTTATGCTTTAGATGAGTTTTTACGTGATAGTTCCATGAAAATACTTAATAACGAGGTGTTTTTACTTGCTAAACAATACGCTCAAAGTATAAACACATGGCAACAACACTTATCGCCAAGCAGTATTAAATTTTTAAATATACTGAGCTCCACACCCAATACTCACGATGCAATCGCACAGCTGCGCCATAAATATGAAAAAAAACAGCTAACTCTTAAAAATGACTTTTTTAATCAAGTAGAGTCAAATCCCTTAACAACAGAGCAGCGCTTAGCGGTTATACGCGATAACGATAAAAACCTAGTATTAGCGGCAGCAGGTACAGGTAAAACATCTGTGATGGTCGCAAAATCGTTAGATTTAATAGCGTGTGATATTGCCAAGCCTGAGCAAATTTTGGTGCTGGCCTATAATAAAACAGCAGCAAATGAGCTTAAAGAGCGCTTTATTAAACGCGCCACGTATGCAAAATTGCATACCAAAGCACCCACTATTTTAACGTTTCATGCGCTTGGGCTTAAATTATTACAAAGTGCTAAAAAGCCAATCGAATTGTCAAAATTTGCAACCGACCCAGTTCAATTAAATAGTTGGTTAACTGGGTGGGTAAGTAAAAAAATACAAACCGAGCCACAGTTTTTAAAAGCATTTGTAGATTTACTCCATGAGCCGATTGATATATTTAGCTTTAAAGATAATGCACAGTGCGAGCGGTACGTACGCGATAACGAATACCGTAGCCTTGCGGGTCATAAAGTAAAAAGTTATCAGGAAGTGCTTATTTCAAACTGGCTACATTTGAATTGCGTGGCGCACAGTTATGAGGTGAATTATCACTTTAATCAAGGCACAGAGCTAAGTGGGCAATACCAACCAGACTTTTATATACCTCAATACGATATTTACTTAGAGCACTTTGGCATTGATAGGCAAGGGAATACTCGTGCCGATATAGATAAAAAACACTATAACGAGCAAATTGCATTTAAGCGTAAGTTACATAAAAAAAATGGCACCACTTTACTCGAAACCTTTCATTACAACTGGGTTGAAGGAAAGCTAGAGCAAACTCTCGCAAAGCAATTAAAGCAGCATAATGTTGAATTAACACCTATGAGTAACGACGAAATATTTCATACTTTAAATAACTCAGGGCAGTTACAGCAAGGCATTGATAAGTACATAAAATGCTTACAAGCTATTCGAGTGGAGCAACTAAGTAATAAGCAAATAGCGCAGCGCATCAAGCAAAGTGGTATTAAAAACTATCAACAATATGCAAACTTGTTAGTGCAAATTCATGACGCCTATATAAATGAACTAAGCACGCAAAATGCCATTGATTTTGACGACATGATTATTCAAGCGACAAAGGCGATAGTAAGCGGAGACTTTAATATTCCGTGGAGCCACATTTTAGTTGATGAATTTCAAGATATATCAAGCGCGCGTATGGCTTTTTTAAATGCCATATTAAAACATGGTAACGGAATACGCTTTACAGCCGTAGGTGACGACTGGCAGGCAATTTACCGGTTTTCGGGTGGTAATTTAGCGCTTACCACACGCTTTAATGAATTAGTGGGCAGCCACTCACTTACCATGTTGCAAAAAACATTTAGATATAACAATAGTATTAGTGATGTAGCAGGGCGCTTTGTAATGCAAAACCCTGAGCAATATAAAAAGCAGATCAGCACACATACACAAGTAACTACACCACAAGTCATTTTATTAGACGATTTATACCAAGGTACTAAATCGGTAGAAATAAAAGTACAGCAGAGCATAAGCACTATTAAAAAAAACGATGCATCAGCGAGCATTGCCATCCTTAGTCGATATAGGTACATGTTAAATAGCGTGCAGCGGCATTTAAAAGGGAAAAAGCATACAAACCCTCTTTATTTTTGGACATTGCATAGCGCTAAGGGGCTTGAAGCTGATTACTGTATTATTATTGGCTTTGAACAAGGTAAATTAGGGTTTCCTAGCGATAATCAAAATAACGTGCTGGTGGAGTCGTTATTACCAAAGCAAGATGAATTCACTCACTCAGAGGAAAGGCGTTTGCTTTATGTAGGTATCACGCGCGCTAAACATAAAGCGTATTTAATTGCCGACCCTTATGCATGCTCCGCGTTTGTAAAAGAACTAGTAAATGACGATTATCCTATTCAAATCGCTTCAACATTGTTTAACAAGTCGCAACTTAAGCAAAGAGAGTGTAATACGTGCAGCGACGGGTTAATTGTGCCAAAAACGGGTCAGTATGGTGACTATTATAGCTGTACTAATACGCAAATTTGCGAAACTAAATTGCGAGTGTGCAAAAGCTGTAGTAGCCCATCGGTTGATAAAAGCACGTATTCACAATGTGTGAATACAGAGTGTAAAACGCAGCATCCAATTTGTGAAAAGTGTGGTCGCGAAATGCGTAAACGAAAATCTAAGCACGGTGAATTTTTAGGATGCAGTGGTTTCGCGCTTAAAGAGGATAACTGTAAAAACACTCGAAAAATGAATGTTTAACGGCTAACGAGCAGGTTTACACCTGTCTATTTTATAGAGCAATGTAAATAGAAATTATATTCATTTGATTGATTTTAACAAGTTATCAATGTCTAATAGAAGAATGAGCTTTAACTGTTGTTTATTATGCATTTTTTCAATAGGTTCTTTTTATTAAACGATCACTATTCAGCCCCTGATCAGGTTGCTAATTGGCGAGTAAGTGCACTGCGCATTATTCTATCATTAGTAATGGTGTTATGTTTTGCTGTGGTGTGCCACACGTACGCAAGCGCTATTGAGTTTAACTTAATTTATATTGTTGTATTAACAAGCAGTTTTTTTGCGACTGTATGCGGTTTGCTTATAGCAAGTAAGCGTTTTTATCACTTCAGCGCTCATGTACTTTTAATAGCCATTGTAGCTGCTAGCGTGTCAATGAACTTATTTTTAACAGACCTAGAGCTTGCTAAAGTGGGCTCTATGTATATGTATTCCTGCCCAATAATCGCACTTATGCTACTTGGTTATAGAACAGCCCTTGCTTATGGCGTATTAAATATTGTACCGTTTTATATGATCATCAATAACGTTGATGTATCGGGCTTAACTGGCATTGCTCAACAACTTCCCGATGCCAGCTTATACATTACAGGGCTAATATTCTTATTTTTTAACATTTGTATTCCCCTTGCTGTGGCACGCACAATTGTGGCTGCTAAGCGTTTAAACAAAACAATGATAAGCGCTAATACACACCTTAAAGATAAAAATGAGCTTTATCGAAGCCTGTTCACCGAATCAAATAAAGCCAAAATTATTGTTGACGAAAATCTTGTCATTACTGATTTTAATCAACACGCTATTGATATGTTTGGTATAAAAAAAGAATTAAAAGAAGAGTGCGTTAACCTTTCTCATTTATTTCCTACTTTAGTTTTTGACGCCCCTAATGCTCAAAATAAAATTGTGAAGTACAAAAAAAGCTATTTTAAAGCCTGCTACCAGCAAATAACAATGAGTACAAACTACCGTGTATACGACTTTTACGATTGCACGCAAGAGCAGCTCATTAAACAAAACTTATCGATGATGGAACAAGAAAATAAACGTTTACGCTTTAGAGACTCGCAAACAAAACTACCTAATAGAGAATGGTTTGAGCTGCAATGCGACAGATTAACAAGCAAATACCAAAAAGGTTTTTTTATCGTTGTTACCCAAAGTGCAAATAGTGAATACTTAAATTTAAAGCTCACTAAAGCCGACTCTCAAGCATTACTTATTAACGCGTACAAGCGTTTAAAGGCGATGGCAGATGGGCCGTTGTTGTGTGCCCATATAGGAGTAGGAAAGCTTGCTTTTATAATTGGCGCAAACTCGCAAAACGAGCTTGAAGATAAGCTATTAATGCAAATAAAAAATACATTAGATAAAACTTATAATGTGTTTGGCACTAAGTGTCAGCAATCATTTTTATTTGGTTTTGCAAAGTATCCTGATCACGGAAAAAACAGCACAACAGTACTTAGTAATGCGTGCGAAGCACTTAAAGTTGCAAACTGTAATATGCCTCTAAGTGGTTATAACGAAAAGCAATCACAAGCTTTTATCGAAAAATACGAAATTTCGATGTTATTAGACGAAGCGCTTCAGCAGGGCGATTTGTCGGTACACTATCAACCTAAAGTAGATGCAACGGGTAAATGTATAGGGCTTGAAGCTTTAGCGCGTTGGAACAGTCCTATACTAGGTAATGTGTCGCCAGTGGTATTTATTCCTATTGCTGAAGAATACAGAATGGTCAGTAGGTTAACCGATCTGATTATTCAAAAAGTCTGCGCTCAAATTGCCAATTGGACTAAGGCGGGTTTACCGACTGTGCCGGTGGCAATAAATATATCTCTAATTGATTTTAGCCAAACCGATTTTATGTCAAAACTGGTTAAATACCTTGCCGACTTCAACGTAAAGCCACCTCAAATAGAGTTAGAACTGACTGAAACCTCTCTTGAGGCAAACCAAGCGCATTCGCTAAAGCTTATGCAAACACTGCAATCGTGGGGTTTTACTATTTCGGTTGATGATTTTGGAGTGGGGTATTCTAATATTGCACGCCTTGCCGATTACCCTATTAACAAACTTAAGTTAGATCGCTCATTAATCAGTCAAGTAACAAGTTCTACGCGTCAAAAAAGTTTAGTTAAAGCGGTGCACGTTATGTGTGAAGAGCTTGATATTAAGTGTATAGCCGAAGGAGTAGAAACCTAAGAGCAAGTAGCAATAATGGCGCAAATGGGGTGTAAAGAATTTCAGGGCTTTTACTTTGCGAAACCAATGTCAGCCGAAAATTTTGCAGAGCATGTTAGCCGCCATGGCTTAGTGTTTAACCCCAAAGAGATGACGGCTCAACTTTAAATGTATAGCAGGTATTTTATTACCTAGTTACAGAGCTGTTGGGCGTTTATAGTTATTTCGCACTGATGAATAACTCCTGCTCCCCAATGCTGTATATCTGATTGAGCAGTACAGCCTGCATCTTCAATTAAAGCCGTATTGGCATCACATAAAAGTAGCACTGCGTTATCATCTTGTACGTTTACAATAAGCGTGTATTCCCCAAAAGGTGCAAGTTTGCTTAAATCGTTATTAACAGCGGCTTTTAATAACTCATCAGTTGTTGAATAGGATGTTTCACTAAATTTTAGTGTGCCATCAACGGCTGTAGCAATATCTTTTAATTGTGAGGCTAAGTCGGCCATCACTTCTGGATTGTTTTTTTTAGGAGTGTAGCAACCGCTAAGTAATACTATGAGGCTTATATAAAGTAAGTGTTTCATTTTATTTGCTCCATACCGTCATCGTGTTGTGTTCATCGTAGCCTGTATCTAGGTTCCAATTTTTAATTGCACTGTAATCAGTATCTAAAAATACGGCATTGGCAATAATGGTTATGTAGTGCTGAATGTTACTAACGGCAAAGTCAAAAATATCGTTGTAATGCATAGGCTCGTGCGGCGTTTTTAGATGTTCAATAAAAGTGGGGTCTACTTCGTTTGGGCGAGGATAAAACAAGCCTAAATCAGCAGCAACATGGCGTGCACAGGCAAATAATCGATAGCTTTCTTCAACATTATTTACTACAAGCTGAAAACCGTTATGCCATGAATTAAAGTTAGGAGCGTGTTGTGCTGCGTAGCTTGGGTGAACCGTTAATAAAGCATGTCGCCAAATTTTTGCAATATCGGTATCAAAATTATCGTCTTTGTTAGTACAAGATCCAATATTTTGCTGCACGCGGTCAGCATAACCTAACTCACCTAAGTTTAAACGTTGCCAAATAAACGCGTCTTGATTCATTTCGCAGGTACGGTGCGCCGTTTGGTTTTGCGCGTAAGGGCCAACTTTTAATTCAACAACCGGATGCACTGTTATATCTGCAGCAACATGGGCCATATAACCGCATAACCAGGCAAAACACTTTTCAAATGCTTCACCTTCAAGTGTTTTACAGTATTCAATCATGGCTTTAAGTAAATCGCCTGTGTGCTCATAGTGCATTAGGTCGGCCCACGCATTTTGGCTAGGCTGCGCTACAGCTAAGTAAGGATAATCGGGGGCTACACAGCCTAGTTCAAGGTATGCTTGGCGTTGGCTTAAAATAAGCTTTGCTTTTTTAGGCATATCCATTTTAGCGAGTGACTTGGTTTGCGTTGCAATATTAACAGCAGTGATGTGCGCAAAAGCACCTGGCATTGTCATATCCTTATGATTTATTAATAAGGGTACAGATTAACATTGAGAGGGGGTTAAATAAAGCCAACTAAATGCAAGTATAGCGGGGTAAACACCTATTAAATTAGCTGCTCAACTAATTGGCCATTCTCGTATAATTTAGCATGTTGACGTTTATGCTCTTCAAATAGGTAAGCTCTTAGTTGCTCTTGACCGCTATGGATTTGCGCTATTTTAGCGGCTATACCTTGTGTGTCTATTACTTCGGGGGCGTTTAAAATAGGTTTGATTATACCGGCGCTATCAATTTTTAAGTCCAACGGAAACCATAACTGATAGTGTGCAACTTCTGCGAGCAGGGTTAAATTAGCGCTACTAAGTAAGTGAGCAATATTGGCTGGTACTGAACTTTGTAACGTTAAAACGTGACTGTTGTGAGCATGTGACTTTTTATTAGGCTTAAATAACTCAGCAAAAAAATTTATCTCTTCATTAGAAAAGTCCATATTTCACCCCAGTTACATAAAATGATTCACCACCGTAATTTAAACAATGAAATTGGTCAATAAATGCTCCGTTTGAATTTGTTTAGATAATATTTACAAAGACAGAGGGGTAAACTAAACAATGTATTTAAATGCAGTGCTCAACCCGAACGTTTTTCAGAGACTTGAATTATTTAACATTTATAAAAATATATTTAGGCGCAAGTGGCTAGCTGTTAAACTACAGCACATTAGTTTTATTATTTATATTAGAGTTTACATTATGATATGTGCATTTTTACGTGATCAAGAGCCGAAGTTACTGGGTATGGTAGTGGCATTGGTCGGTGCAGGATTTTCAATAAATGCAGTGGCTCAAGAGCAAAGCCAAACTTTAATTTTAGTGGGGTCAGAGCTTACTACCTGTACTAGCGCCAAGCTTAATAATTGCCAAAAAGAGGCTGTTATTGAGGGTAAGACACATAATTTATATACACTTAGCAGCTCTCAAATAAAAAACATCGCGCAGCATTGGCCTAATAATAATGTTGAGGCAAAAACGGCTGTATTAAAAACACTTAAAACCATACAAAGTAAATCGTTAAATAGCGTATCAAAAACAGATTTACTCTGGCAGTGGCGCGATATAAATAATCAGCAATTAGAAAGTCTAACTCAGCAAGAGTACAACTTTGTATTTGATATGCTAGAAGTACCGCTACTTAATAAAAACGGTGAGCGTTTAAAAGAGCAAGTAAATACCGATTTTAATAATGAGGTTGCGACTAATAATATTTTACAATTTGTGTCGGGCAGTTTAAAAGTTAATAACGCAAAACCAACCATGCTTGCTATTACGGCTTCGAGCCGCGACCCTTATGAGTCGGCAGATGTAGCGCAAAGTCTTTTGGCACAATTAAATATAAACACTCAATGGTTAGCACTAACGCCAGCGCTTGCTAAAGCGATTACGAGTAACTCGTGCGATGAATTACCAGCGCTTAGAAATACATTAATGAATGTGTATAACCGTGAAGTGATTTATCCCGATCGCACAAAGGCCGAATACGCTTTATGTAAAAATGGCACTAATGCACTTGTATCACTTATTAAAAATAGTACCGGTGTGATGTTTAATAGCGGTAATGCAGCATTAACTCATAAGGTATTATTTGATCAAAACAATAACCTATACCCGTGGACGCAAGCATTGCAAACTCGCCCAGTAATTGTAGGTGAAGGAGCGGGCGCAGCAATCCAAAGTAAAGTGACGAGCATGCTTACAAATACGACAAGCCTTGAGGCACTTCGTAAAAGTGGAAATAACACTAATGCTGGTGGGCTGGGCAGTTTTAACTTTGGTGTACTAGATACTCAATTTAGCGAACAAAACCGTACATTTAGGCTTGCAGCAGCGCTAAATAAAAACGAAGTGAAAAATACTAAAACAGAGATTCAACATGGTTTTGGTATTGATGAAAATACAGCCTTAGTTGTTATTAAATCGCCAGAAGGTAGCTTAATAACCGTAATAGGCAAAAGTGGTGTAGTGCATTTGGCTAACCAAGGTAAAGCCCAACCTGAGAGTAAGAGCTATAGCTATTCGTACTGGCCTACAAGCAGTGTAATTGAAATTACCAATAACACGTTTACCTTAAGTGCACGCACAATAGATGAAGCGTTACCCGCTATAAAAATACCTCCACTGCCAGTGCAGCGTTTTGGCTCAATTTTAACAAATTCAAAACTGCGTTCACTTACTCAAGCTATGTGTTTAAGCCAAGAGCAAAGTGCGGTAGCCCAACAAGACGAGTTTATAATTAGCCTTACAGCAACGAGTGACACACAGTATCATCGCGTAAATGCAAAAGAGTTTGGTTGTGCGCTAAGCAATTTAGAGTTAGCTATAAAGTCGATTTAGTGACTAACCTGAGCCAAGGGTTTAAGTTTTTGGCTCTTCTCTATAAAATAGCCACCATAATGATTTAAAAGCCTTACTAAAAGAGTGTTAAAATGAATAAAGAAAATGATGTAATTTCTAGTCTAGCCGAATTAGAAAGCTTTTTATTAAATGTAGAAAACGGCGGTCTTGGCCTTAAAGGTGTTTCGGGCGTTGGTATGGCAACAAACAATAGTGATGGTAGTCGTTTTGTAGCCGTGTTTGACGACCAACAAAAGCTGCTTTTAGCGCGCAGTATTACAGAAGATGTATTCCAAACAGGGCAAGATATGGTACGTAATGGTGTAGGGCGCAAGCACTAGTACTTTAATAAAAAAGCGCTTAGAGCGCTTTTTTATTTTAATTTCAATAAATTGAAATCAAATGCCTTCATATAGATTCCACAAAGGCCACTTCAAGTTAATAACAATTAAATACAACCCCCTCAAAAACCACAAAACTAGCCAGCTAAACTCAGTTTTATTAAGTGCGCTTAGATAAATAAGATAGTGCTACGGATAAATTGTAGAATCAAAACAGATGAATTTTGGCTATATTTTGAAGAGAAGTTTAACTTATTGATATAGGTTTAGTTAATTGGTCGGTATGGAGAGATTCGAACTCTCGACCCCTGCCACCCCATGAGCCCTGCGAGATAACGCTGCGTTAATCATACCCAATACTGCAAGACACACTACGTGAATACTTTAAGTAAGTCCTTTCGTTAATCTAAAAATTATCGGAGGCTTTAATGGCAACTATTAGACAACTCAAATCAGGCAACTGGAACGTACAGATTCGTGAAAAAGGTAACCGTCTCTCAAGGACATTTCTTAATCTTGAAGATGCTGAGCGTTTCGCTAAGACAGGCACACACACTGTCTCATTCCATTCTGTATGTGAACAATACATAGAGCTCAAAGGTGAATCAGTCAAATATCGTGTACGTGGCTTAATGAAAAGCTTTGATACACCCCCTACAAAATTAGACTTGGAACACTACAAGAAATTCAGGCTTAGAGTAGTCAAAAGCTCAACCGCTAGGTTAGACCTACAGATGCTATCTCGTATTGTTAAATTTGGTATTGAACAACTTGGCCTTGACTGGGAGTTTCCATTTAAGGATTTCAAGTACCCACCAGAAAGTAAAGGGCGTGACCGAGTAATCACTGAGCTTGAATATGACATGATACTAGGTGATTTACCCCCGCTGGTGGCTTCAGCTGCGGCATTATCTTATGAAACAGCTATGCGAAGAGGTGAGGTTGCTAGGATAGCTAGAAGTCATATAGAGTTTGAGAGCAATAGGCTATATATTCCTGAGGCTAAGAATGGTCACTCTCGATATGTACCGCTTAACTCTAAAGCAATTGATATATTAAAACGTAGATTGCAAGTAATGGACGATAATAGAATGCTTTACAACGTTAATGCTGAGTCCTTATCGAAGGCTTTTAGGCGCTCATGCAAGCGCTTAGGTATCGAAGGATTATCATTTCATAGCCTAAGACATTCAGCGATAACTCGATATGCTAAAAGAGGCTTGTCAGTTAATCAGCTTAAAGTTATCTCAGGGCATAGGTCTACAGAAATGTTAGAGCGTTACACACACTTAGGAGTAAATGATGTGATTGGCCTCATGGAGTAGAGTTAACAAATAACCAAATCTAAGTTAGGTAGACAAACAGACGGTTCGAGATTTTCTTGTTGCGAAAAATTAACTACCCATAGAGTTTAATATCTCGGTAATTACTTCTCTTTTTGTTTCGGCTTTTCTAGCTTCAGGAGATGCTGCATATATAATGCCCCCAACCAAAAAGGCCATAATTATTGCAGCGAACACGCCAGAAAAGCCATTTAAAAGCCAGAAGAAAGATTTAGATATTCTATTTTGAGGGGGAGAGGACTTGGCTGCATTTTTTAGTTGGCGCAAAGCCGTATCAAGTGCTTTTTTTTCTTTCTTTTCTAACTCTTTAATTTTTTTATCATATTCTTTTTGAAGCTCTTCCTTAACGCTTGCTTTGAGTCTACTATTAATTTCAGTTAGGAACGTTTTAGACCTAGCGTTAAAGCCCTCTAAAAGCTCATTGCTTTGGAGAACGGTATCGTGATGATTTTGAACTTTACGTGATATTTCTTCCTCAGACATTCCTTTATCACGCATGCCCTTCGCAGCATCATGTTTGGATTTTTTGTAAAAAGCATATGCTATAAACCCTACGGGGTCAGTATCATTTTCAACAAGGCATTCATAAACCCAATTTTTATTTTTATTCAAACCTTATACTTCCATGTTATAACAAGATTAGTAGTTATACCTTTGCGTTATATTTTACTTCTGTTTGCGCTATAGAAAACGCATCTTTAAGTCGCTTGTTTAATGATGCTTTTGATTTACTGTTAGTAGGTTTATCGAGTTCAATATCAAGTGAAAGTCCTTCAAGAACCGCAAGTATTGATTCGATATCAGTAGTTTCTTTTTTATTAGATCGTTTCTTTGCAAAAAACCTAATCATAATATGCCCCTTTGTAAGCACTCTTAATATTCAACGTATTTTAACAGCGTGCGCATCCTACATTAGTTCAAAAAAAAGTCAATGACAAGCTTACAGTTATTTAATTTTGGAGGATGTGAATGTTTTGGTGAAAAAATCTGTGACCCTATTCGACTATATAGAAACGCTTGATTCCCCCCCTTACCCCCATGAAGAACCAACTCTATCGCAGCGTACTCGTTTACTAGCATTTTATTTTCTTAACAATTAGTTTAAGCCTCAAGGCATGAAGGTCGGTAATAGTAGTGTTTATCAATCAAACAGCTTCGCGACCTCATGGTTAACTTTAAGCTGTACTGAATACGGTATAGGCTAATCAGTACAGTGCTATCAGTACAGTTTTACTGCTTAACCTGTACCGAAAAGACTTGACTTATAATTTTCAATACAGATAATTAAATGGTCTTAAAGTTAAATCAGTACAGTTTGGAGTTAATTATGGCTAATCATTCTCTTAAAGGTAAACACATTGGCTACATTCGAGTAAGTACCGTTGAGCAAAACACAGCTAGGCAGTTGGATGGCGTAGAGCTTGACAAAGTGTTCACTGATAAATGTTCAGGTAAGGATAGAGACAGACCTGAGCTTGAAGCATTACTCAGCTTTATGCGTGAAGGTGACACTATTCATGTGCATGATATATCTCGCATGGCACGCAACATCGTTGACTTACAGACCCTCATAAAAACCATAAACAACTCAGGTTGTACCGTGGTATTTCATAAAGAAGGCTTAACGTTCACTGGCAACACTAATGACCCAATGCAAACCTTAATGCTACAGATGCTTGGCGCTGTCTACGAGTTTGAACGTGCAATGCTCTTAGAGCGTCAACGTGAAGGCATAGCGCTAGCTAAAGCTGCTGGTAAGTTTAAGGGAAGGAAGAAGTCGGTTGACAGGCTCAAAGTTAAGGAGCTACTTGATGAAGGGCTTAGCGTCCGTAAGACAGCTAAAGAGTTGGGCATTGCTGCTTCTACTGTTCAATTAATTAAAAAAGAAATGACAGAGCAAGTAGCTGAGTAACCGATGAACTTAGCCAAGCAAGAGGACTATCATGTGGGGCTTAATGCTTGCCTATAAGCTTCTGTAAGGCTCTATAAGATCGAGTTATTTAGCGTGGGCACATTGGCTTATCTGAGGCTAAATCTCTGCTTGTAGAGCCACTGACGATCTGTGAGCTGGTGTCTTGATATAGATTGTAGTTTGACCATACTTCATTTAGCAAACCCTAGGTCACTGGGCTGCTTAAGGTTAACTATCACTTTGACCTTCCTTCCCTGAAAGCCAATCATGCTAGCCCCTCAGAGCCGCTATAAGATCGTTTAATTCATTATGAATGCCATTGCATTGCTAAGGGGGACAAGGGATTCCTGAGTGGCTTACAGATCGTCATGGCTATAGATATAGTCTCACTTTAATCCTGAATCATTCTTGCTTTGATTGATTAGTGGAATAGCCCTATTAGCGTGTTAAAAGAAAGATGACACCTTATTAAAAGATACCAAAATAAACCACAGTAAATCAATTGGTTACCACTCCCTGACTTAAGGAGAATAGTAGCCGTTCTACTTGCATCCACAAGGACACCGCAGAGACTATACTCAGTCGCTAACTCTGTGGTGGTGAGCAGTGGCTCAGGGGCAAGCGACAAGTCAATCGAACTCAAGCCAACATCGTAAGCATCTTTACTTATTGGATTATGGTTTCCCTCTTACTTTCTCACTTTTTGTGGGGGGTAAGGGGGGCAACTCTAAGTCATCAAACTAAGCCAACAACTTAGATAACTATAAGTTTAGCTATAAGACTTCCATTGGTTATTTATCAATAGATTATTAATCAAGAATGACTAATAAGAAACAAGCTTAAGCCAACTTCAAGACAGCTCAAAGTAGCGTTACACGCACTTGAAGCTTCCTTAAGGCTGTACTAGCTACCATCTACTTATAATACAACCAAGTTAGTGTGCTTATTAATCTGTAGTTGATTGGCTCAATCTGTGTGCCTTGCAACTTGCCTATGTGTTCATCCTCCAATATCACGCACACAGACCATGCCCCCCTTTCACATTTATAGCCATAGCACAATATAGCACAATAAAGAGAGGACTTTGTTCGTCAGTTCCTCCGCTGCATCACCCTCATGTAGTCGCAGAGTCTTCTTTTGATTGTGCTTAATTATTTTTACAAAAAACCAGTAAACAGGAGAATATTTATGACAAACCGAACCAAACCATACAAAGTCATTTCGCACTCAAGCATTCGCGTAAACCTGACTCAGACAAATCTTGAAATGCTCAAGCGTCACCAGAAGCTGCTTCAAGAGTCACGAGGCTTCAAGTCAAGCGCTAGCAGCATTATCAACGAGTGTCTTCATAAGTACTTAAAAGCCGAGGTGTAAGCCTATGCCAAATGCTACATGTAAGGTGTGGGGCTGCTCTAATGTAAAGTTTAACACTAAGTACTCACAGTACTGTAAGCAGCATAGAGAAAGCGCGCATCATAACGGCCACCCAACATTCAAGCCACCAGCATTAAGTAGACGATATGCCTCATATGACCAAGAGCTAGCGCTAGGCTTTAACGGGGGAAAGCAATGGTATGAAGAAGCTGAGCTAGATGATTTTAACGTAGCATTTAGCCGTTTACTTGATGAAGCTGAAGCCCTTAAACCACTATCACAGTATCGTAGGTTAGGTGACTTGCCAATAAAACAACAGCTACTTTACCTGCTCAAGCACTCAGTCGAACGCGTAGGCAGACGGGAGACAATGAAGCAATGGCTGTGCATCTACCTAACGGCTAGCAACAGGAAAAGTCTGTTCCCAAACAGAAAGACCTTTGCTGTATTTGTGTGCCGTAAGAGCTGCTTAAGACGAGTCAGAATGCCAAAGCATAAAACACCTAAAGGAAATCTAAGGGGCTACAGATTAAACGCCAATAGAGCTGTGAAGATGCTCAGCATCCTTGAGCCTGTATTAACCCTAGCGTTTATCTCAGCGAACGATGTGGCGTTGTGGTATCGCCATTTCGCTAACCGCTTAATCTTGTCTAATGCTTCCAAAGAAGTGTTTGCAGCTAAGCATAAAGGTGACCCTGAGTACGCTAGGTCACTTACCCGTCTTCGCATCATTAAATCTATTCACAGAAAATATTTAGTAGGATAAACATATGAGTAAAAAAATGGAAACAACTAACAAATTAATCGACCGTGTAAACGCATTAGAGGCTATTTGCTTAGACCTATTGCAACTAACTGGCTTAACACCGTCTCAAACTCGCATCAAGTTCGATGACTATCAAATCAAATACACGCAAGAAGCCATTGATAAACGTGAAGCTGAAGTACACGCTAAGCAGCTCAGTGAGAATCGAAGAGCCGCTGTATCTGAGTTTAATGGTATTGCAGGTTCACATTACTGGAAGTTGGTGTTCATGAGCAAGAAAGAGCAAGGCAAACATCTTGATGCTATCTGGTTAGATACTACTGAGGGCTTAGAGCTACCCAATGGCACTAAACGCCCAGACTTTGCAGTGATTGAGCCAAGCGTAGATAAGCTAATTGAAAGACGAGCTGAGCTTGTCAGTTCATTGAATAGCATTAACCTGACCATGGAAAACCAGACAATCAAACATAACGAGCAATCGATAATTGATGCGTCACAAGGGCTGGAGAAGCAATGTGCCTCTGAGGTGGCTAAGTTACGCAAAGATGACAGCACAAGCCAAGCAGAGCGTGAACGTCAAATTAAAGAAACAGAAGCAGACTACAAAGTAAGAATTAGCCGACACATACATAAATGTAAGAGCTACATCGAGTCGGCTAAAGTTAGCATTAAGCGTCACGAAGCTATGCAAGAAGAGCTTGAAGCTGTCAATACCATGCTTAGCACTCAGCTTGTAAATAGCAAATAAACCTATCAGTAAATCAACCACAGAAACCATCCTATTTGCCCCTGCGCGATCGTATAAGAAGAGCTTCAGCTATAAGCCAAGCAATCCTATTGCTTACTTTTACTCGATCTTATAGGGGCTTATAGAGCTTAATTAAAATATTACTACAAGAGGAACTGAAATGAACAATTTACAAATGATATATACAGACGGAGCCGCACCTAACAATCAGACTGGTTGTAAGCTGGGAGGCATAGGCGTTGCTGTTTATAACTCTAATGGTGAGCTTATAGAAACCTTCAAGTCACGCGTTGAGCCTGAAGATGGAAGTACTACGACCAATGTTCGCTGTGAAATGTTAGCGCTGATTAAAGGGCTAGAGCTTAGCAATGGCCGTGACGTTATCCACACAGATAACAAAACCATTAGCCAAGGCTACAACGAGTGGCTTAACGGTTGGAAAGCTAAAGGCTGGAAGAATGCCAGTAAGAAGCCAGTAGCTAATAAGGACTTATGGTTGCTTATTGATGACCTCAAGCAGTCTAAGCCGAGTGTTATCGTTACATGGGTAAAAGGCCATGCTGGTATTGAAGGCAATGAACTTGCAGATAGCTTAGCGAGTGAAGCAGCAGCTTAACCGATGGCGCAATGAAGTCAGAAAGGTACTTAGGCAAAACTCGAAGCCTATCCAATGTAAGTAGGCGTTAAACCCTTAGCCCAACGAGAAGTAACTTTAACATTCAACAACACAACAGCAACTATCACTTCAAACGATGAAGGCATGTTTGACCTTAATGACATTTACCGTAAGTTCGGTTTGAAAGGCCGTAAACAACCTAGCGACTGGCGCGGTAAAGCTAAAGACAAACTTTTTGAAACCGCAAATTTGCGGGTAGAAAAGGGAGGACGTGATAAAGACGGGAAACCTAGCACTAAGACCCTAGCAACACTCGAAGCACTCTACGCATACGCAATGTGGGTAGACGTTGAGTTCTACATGGTGGTTGTTGAAGCATTCGCTGCGTTAACACGTGGTGAAACTGAGAAAGCTGAAGAGCTATCTAGTGTGGTTACTAAGGTATGTGCTTCATGCTTGTATAACCGCCTATAAGCAGCTCTACGCTATTCATTTACTTTACCTAACCAATCACATTACTACCGTTAAAGCTAGGCTTGAAAACCCTCTGACAGCTTTAGGGTTTAACAGTAACCATTTGATAATTAACTAATTAATTTATATACGGAGGACTTTATGTCAATTCATTACGATGAACTATGCCCTACAACACAACAGCAAGTAGCTCAACTATTAGAGCATGAAGAACACCTTGAAGAAGCTAACAATGAATACGCAGTGACAGACATTAAGACAGCTCAAGGTAAGCCCGTACAGTTTGAAGACATACAACCAGATACCTTGATTACTGTGAATGGTATCACTGGACAAGTAGACCACATGATTGAAGCAGGCTTAGTAAGCAAATCAATTTACGCTGGTAACTTTGAAGACTACCTTGAAGACGCTGACGCAATGTTTGAACCTGAAGAAGCTGATGAAGCCTACGACAACCCTGACGCTTATCTTATAGACGATGCTGAGACAATGAATACAGCCTCTCAAATTGAAGACGTACTCGGCTCAGCGGTTACGAGCGATGTTGTATCAGACGTATTAGCTGGCAATACACTAGCCTATGAAGCGCTACAGGAGCTTAGTGAAAGCTACGGTGTTACACCTGAACGTGTTCAGAAAGAAATAGAGCAGCTGACCGATAGCCTCATGGGCAGCTTTGAGGGTTATCTTCAAGAGCAGCATCGAGGTATTGATGTAAATCACTTGTCTGATTGGGTAGCTTACGCTGTTAATCGAGATTCTAAAATTAATCAATTATATCAACAGGCTATAACTGGTGCACTAAGTGGTGACTTAGGGTTTTCAATGGATTTAATACAGGAATATAAGAAGTTTTATAGAATTTACTAGTTATGTGAATGTGTGAACAGGCTTGTGAACGTTCACAAATTTGAGTATATTTAAAGCTTCTGAAGGACTTGCATGAAGTAACTGAAAGTGTTGCTAAGTGGTTGATTCTGATTATCTTTGAGGCTTTTAAAGTTGGTCGGTATGGAGAGATTCGAACTCTCGACCCCTGCCACCCCATAAAAGTTACGATTAGATTAAAGTAGAAGTAGGTAGCTACAAGTAGTACTAAGTTTTTATTTAACTGATTGTTATGAATGATTTAAATTTAATTTATTAGTGTGGGTTAGCTCTAAGTAGAATTAAGTAGTTGAATACGGGTGATGCTACATATATGCTGCATGTACTTTATTTTTAATATTTGGTGCTACATATGTCTGTCGTGAAAATGTTATTAACTGATTCGTTATTAAGCTCAGTCCCTGAACCTATTAAACGGATAAATGACACAAAGTTAAGTGGATTTCATGCACGTGTAGGTAAAACACAAAATGATAAAAAGCGTAAAATTGTACTTTACTTAAATTATCGTTTTGGTGGCATCAAAGGTAAACAGCGTAATTACCATTTAGGATACTTTGGTGAGTGCGATTTAAAAGATGTCCGCAAGGAAGTTGAAAGCTTAAAAGGGCGAGTTGCTTTAGGTGAAGACGTATACGAAACTAAGCAGCTATCACTAAAGCAGCAGTTTATCGAAGATACATCACCAACCGTTGAAGAGCTTGCCCAAGAGTTTATTGAAAGAGACATTAAAGTTAACCGAAAAGACGTAGATCCTGTAATGAGAATGTTTAAAAAAGACATTTTGCCCTTTATTGGAAATTATAAACTCAAAGAGATAACTCGGCGTGACATTCTTAATAAGGTGCTTGATCCAATAAAAGATCGAGGTTCAAATACCCAAGCAAATAAAACACTCTCTATTTTAAAACAAATGTTCGACTTCGGTGTTGAGCGAGACCTTATGCAGGGCAATCCTGTAAGTACGGTTAAAAAGAAAAGCGTAGGTGGCCTTGAAAAGTCTCGAACCAGAGCACTGGAGTTTGACGAAGTGATTCAAGTTTTTGAACGCTTACCAAAGCTAGGTGTTAGCCAGCAAGTTATTTACGCATTGAAATGTATTACTTTAACAGGTTGTCGGCCAATAGAAGTTACAGGCGCACAGTGGCAAGAATTTGATTTTGATAAAATGATATGGACAATCCCAGCAGAGCGAGTAAAGCAAAACAAATATGGCGAGAGAACCCACAAAGTGCCAATTACTCAAAATATGGTTATTTTGCTTGATGAGCTGCGCGCAGCATTTGGCTATCTCAACTCAAAATATGTATTCCCGAGTACAACAACTAATAAATCAGGCCCAGGTGAGCAGCCGATTGACAGGCACTCATTGTCACGCTCCATAAGCCGTAAATTAGAGCAATTGGGAGTCCCTAAGTTTGTACCTCATGACTTACGGAGGACAGTCGCGACTCGTTTAGGTGATACCGATATTGGGACTGACCCTATAGTGATTGAAAAAATACTTAATCATCAATTACAAGGTGTGCAGGGCGTTTATAATATGCAGGAATATATGGAGAAAAGAAGAATTGCTTTAGTTTTGTGGGGAAATAAGCTTTTAAAGCTTAGCTAAAATCAAGTTTCATTATTAAAAATATTTATTGCCCAGAAAAAAGGTTTTGGTTCACATGTTCTAGATTTAACATGTGCACCAATTCCATTAACTATCTTTTTCTTGCATATCTTTGTACATAGCAGAAAAGTTAACGCTTGGAAGCATTATTGGTTCATACCCTGCGTTTAATAAAAGAGTGCTTACAAAAGCTCTCATATATGGGAAAGCAATTGCAGGAGCATTCACATGCGGGAAATGAGAATTAACAAATTCATCATCAAATTTATCATCAAGTTTAAAAGTTGATTCATACTCGAGTAACAGTAAATGAGAGTTTTTAATTTTTAGTCTTAGAGCAAAAAAGATATCAAATTTATCTGATGGTTTATCTGAAAACTTCGGTTCATAATGGAACCCAAACTCATCAATTTGGTCAAAGTCCTCAACTTGGTCTTTGTCAATTAGATTTATCTCTTTTGCCTTGTTAATGTGTAGTTGAATATTCATTTTATGCCGCTAAACAGTTATTGTAATCATCATCGTTACAAGCTGAAATAAAACTGCTTCTTTCATCTTTTACATATGTAACTTCTAAAACAGTGATTTCATCATGAATATTATTGTAATGTGCTTGGAAACTATTGAAGGAGTGTTTCCAGTATTTATGTGAAAGTGTATCTGACTCATCGCTCAGAAAGTCACAAGCTAATGGACCAACAGCTTCATAGCTTTGAAGTTCATTGTATAATTCTTCAGCAGAAACTTTAGATAACTCTTCTTTGAGTAATATTACACGTTCTTGTAAACTTAACATACTTATCTCCTTCATGCCGCAGGCATTTTTTCAGCATACTTTGATGGCTCAATGAAACCACACAAGGCAACGCGGTCTTTTGCTTCCTCGAAAACGCAAAGCTGTTGTCGTGTGATTAAACCTAGTTTCGCTTTATTAAATTGGGAATCTACAAAACTAATATTTTCTATCTTCCTTCCATCTTGTGCTTTAACACCTAAATATGGAAATATTTCTTTAGAACATTTTAACTTATTTAATATTTGATTTACTGTTACACTTTTACGTTTTTCATCTTCACCAAGTTTATTAAGTATTATATTTTTTAGTTCAATAAATTCTAATTGGTGTTCAACATTACCGACTAAATCTAAAACTTCTTTTTTGAAACACAAGTCTAAACTAAATACCCCTATAGCTCTACGACCTGCTTTCCCCCACTTTTTTGCCCAATAATCAGAGTCAGTCCAGAAATAATAACCCTGTGTGAGCCATTGGTTAGCCCCATCACCACTGCGAAATGGTATGTTTTCGACAATGTACTCGAATCCATTCTCCAATTTACAAGTGTGGTAGCCAAAGTGAGCAGTCATTTTTTGTTTCTTATGTTGATTGTTATTATAGACACTTATTTTCATCGCTATAGTACATTTTGTCTTCAAGTGTAGCAACACTTTATTAAATGATAGCAATTAGTTATGAATTCTTACTGAAGATACACTTCGGTGATTTCAGGTCTAAAATGCCCATCTCTTGTGAAACAGTCTCTAAGGCCGTTTTATATTTAAAGCCTAATGCATTAAGCTCAATTATTTTTCCTTGAGCGAAGCTATGCCTGAGGACGTGTGCGGCAGTTGAAAAGAGTTGGGCGTTTGAGGCGTACAATTGATATATTTAATTGAAACCTAGCTAGTTTGAGTGCATCAAATTAAGTTTTTTAAAGTCATTATATTTACGCTGTACTACATACGCGAACCCTTAACACGTTACTTTTAGATTTCATTCAAAATTGTATCTTTTCGAATTAATGAAGAAGTAAGTATTTATCAATAACAACCTCTAAATTTTTGTTTAAAGCTATACTCATAATTGAGGGACTTCCTCTTAATTGAAAGGATAACGATTGTGGCTCTTAAACCTGGACCAAAACCAATTGCTGATTCAACTGGCAAACCTGATAAACGTAGACGTGATAACAAAAATACTCCAGGGAACACCCCAGGATTAAAACCTAGTAAATCTTCAAAGAAATAGATAAGACTTGAAATTAAAGCTATCTTCACGGTAGCTTTAACTTAACGTAAATACACCTCAGTGATTTCTGGCCTAAAATGTCCCATTTCTTGTGAAACTGTCTCTAATGCTATTTGATATGGATACTGGTTAAGTATCAACTCTAATAGCCTTTCTTGTGCGTAGCTATGCCTGAGTCCGTGTGCTCCATTAGAAAATGAAAGCGTACGGTTTGATGCTTTATTAAATGAATCAGACCATTTTTTACCACCTCCAATATCGTAACGCTGTAAGTAGTTTATTTTTCTATCAACAACAGTGGCAGGTTGTTTAAGTTTACGAAGTTCTAATTTAGCTGATAAATCGTGAGGTATTAGGACTTCGCGTGTTAAGCCTCCTTTGCCTGTCACTGTATATAGTACACCGTTTCTACCAGACCATTTTGAATCAAAAGCTGGCCGTTTATCTGCTTTGCGCTCTTCAACTTTGGCTATGGTCAATAATTCATGCGCACGAAGCCCCGAAGAGAGTGCTATTTGTGTTGATAATGAATATTTAGACGTTTGGTGCTTACTTATTATTTGTGCTTGCTCTGTGGTGTAGGAACGTGATTTAAGAATTTGCTGATTAATTGATTTAATAACAGGGAGTGTTTGCTTATCTTTAAGTTTGCCGTTTAGCCTCATCATTGCTTGTATAGCTTGGCGCTCCATATCCAGTGACTTTTGACCCACTATTTCTTTACGGTAATCTAAATAATTGAGTGCTTGATCGATGGTCATTGCCTGAATACCGTTTATGCCAATATCTTTAGCCCAAGAGGCAACGGTGTTAAGTGATTGCTCGTAGTTTCTGGCAGTTCCAAGAGACTTTATAAGCTTACTTTTTGTAAGCCCTTTTATGACATTGTGTGCTTGAGTTTTTGGTTTCGCAAATTTAGCCATGTTTTTTAATCCATCTTTGAATTGTTGACCAATGAGCATTGATACCTTTACGCTTTAGCCAGCGCTGAAGCTCGACAATGTTTGACCCTTGCTTGTAAATTTCTATTAGCTCGAATTTATGTTTATCAAGCTTAGATGTTTTTTTACGGCTTCCTGCGATTAACTTACTTTCAAATTTTAATTTTTGGACTTCGATTAGGGCATCGAATTTCATGGTATGACTCCAGTCGTATTAAGGTTGTAAGATTGACTGGCAATAAAGCTCAGCGGCACTTAAGCCTATTCGCCCCTGTTTTTCGCATATGCGAAAGGCTCGGACTGATCTCGCCTGATTATTAACCTCATTTCTACGTGTTGTCAGCAGCTGGAGTGCGCCGTTTTTGGTTGGTTACTACCTTTGAAAAGATAGTATTTACCTCGTTACTACGTGTTGAAGGCAGCAGAATAGCGCCTGTTTTTTTCTGGCTCGTTAGAGCTTCAGTAGCAATAAGATTACCACTTTAGAAATATTTTTCAATCTGCAAATAAAACCTGCGTATAAGAGTATGAATGTGTTGTCCCCCGCTATGTGTAAGCCGATTTTCTGCTTCGACATAGCGGGGGACAGGGGCGAAGCCCCAATGTTTAAAGAGAGGCTATTGCTCATGATGCCTCTATTAAAATTGGTTTTAGCTCATTTGTAGAAGTAAGGTATTAGAAAACCCTTATGATATCCGATGAAGTTTCGTTGGTTGTCGCTTATTTGTAAGCGGTAGAAATATATTAAGCTTGGTTGCTTTTTGACTATATTTTACCAAAAAGCAAACCAATACACTTATATTTAAATAGTTTCAGTAATACTTTTACTATCAATATTTCTATGGCTAATTTGTTTGATTAGGTGAAGCTTTATCTTCTTTCAAAGACTCAGAGACTTCTAATCCTTGATTTACTCTAATTTCTTGTTCCTTAATTATTTTTTGTGAACCTTCACTAAGCTTGGATGCTAATCGGCTAAATCCTGGTATTTTGGCTAAACGTTCAATCGAATCTGTTAATTTAGAGCTTCTATCTAATGCTTCCATGAGAGGATGATCACTCTTATCGTAGTTGGAAATCAATTTACCTGGGTTTTCAGCATTAATTTCCAATATATTAAATAGAAGTTTTGTTTTTAACTCAGAAGAAGCTTCTTGATCTTTGACGCCCTGGATTTGTGTCGAAAGGCCTTCATATGTTTTACTAAGAACTTCTTTGTGGGTGTATTCTTCAATTAAACGCTTAGATAGGTTAACTTTTTTATTATTTGAAAATGCTAGCCAAAGGAAAGGTAAATATATAGGCAATACACTCATAAACATTTTTGGAGAATCTAGAATAACTTCAGTTAGCTCTTTACCTTGCCACAGTAATACTCCAGAGAGCATAACAGGTACTAGGGAAACAATGACCATAGCAATGATGCTGTAGTAGAAATACTTATTTAGCTGCTCATGGTTTTTAACTTCATCAAGCTTTTTTGCTTCATAAGCATGACTTAGACCTGCGGTAAGTGCATTAGGAAGTAAAGATTTGATTTTTTCTTCAATTCCTTTTATGGTTTCCTCCTTTTCAGAAATAAAAATGTCAATATCAGCTTTATTGTTATCGATCTGTTGATCTAGTCGCTGATAGGCCGATTTAGAAAGCTCGGTTAAATCCTCTTTAGTTATTTCTAATTCAGATTTTATTTGAGAATGTTCAGACTCAAGTTTGTCTAATTTGCCAACTTCTTTATGAACCTCTCCTTCTTCGTCTTCTTGTTCATAGCCATAAAAGTCTTCATAAATTTCTGTTAACTTGTTTTTATGATTAATCGATTGTGTCAGTAGGCTTTTTATTTTTTGGGTATTCGATTCAGCAGTACCTATATTTTCTTCTAGCTCATTAAGGTCTTCTTCAAGTGAAGAGAATTTCTCAGGAAGTATAGATAAAGTATCGTATTGATCAGTTATCTGATCATGAATGCTTGTAGTTTTTTGCTTTAAGTCATCTAGATAATTAACCGCTTCACGAGCATCTTCAAGAAGAACTTGTGCTTGTTTATTATTTGATTCAGATTCGGAGTGATATTTTTTTATTTTATCAAGTAAGTTAATACTTTCTTTAGCAGCTTCTTCAGCGAGTTGTTTTGATTTATTTGATTTATTTTTATATTCGGTCACTTTTCGAGAAGAATAGTTAGCATCTTTTTGCAGCTCGGTACCTGATTTTATAAAATCCTCGCGGAGACTTGATTCTAGTTTCCTTAAATTCTCTTCAATTTCAGCAGTCTTTGACCATAAGTAAGATTTCTCTTTATTCAATAAATCTTCAAATTTACTAGTAAACATACCTGTCACTTCTTTTTATTTTTAATGGCTTATACATTATTGTAAGCAAGTATTAACAGCAAGGTAAATGTCTATACCTTACTAATTTAATGAGCTTTTTATTTATAATTTAGTATAGCATTAGCTATATCTTCTTCCTCACAATAAAAAAATGCTGTTGGCACTTCTAATACTTTAGCTAGTGCTCGCACTGTTTGAAAGTCGGGTGAATGCACGCCTTTTTCGTACTGATTCATTCTAGGCGAAGCCGCAAACTGATCCATTCCCGCCAGTATTCCTAGTTTTTTTTGCGAAAGTCCTTTTGCTAGTCTTGCCTCTTTTAGCCGTTTTGGAAACGGTGAACCATCATTCGTTTTCATTATATTTAATTCTTAACTTGAAAACTAAGAGTTTCTTAGCTTTAATGTGTTCACGATACTAAGGAATACTTAGATAGAAGCGAGTGAAGCAAATGTTGTGGAAAGCAGTTAAGTTTATAGGAGCCGTTACGGTTGATATTTTACTGGATGTTGATGATAAGTCTGAGCAAGATAAGTTCATAGATGAATACAATGATGGAACTGGAAATGTCGATCATTATGGCGATAGCTACACAGAGCAAGAAGCGCGAGACGCCCATAGCCGTGGTGAGTTCTACAAATAGTTTTGACAGCTACTCTGTTAGGTGCAATTGTTAGGTGGGTTTTTACACAAAATACAGGCTACGCAGTTGAAAAGCTGCGTAGTTTTTTATGATTAATTTTAATGTTTATGCATTTTTACCCGCGATTGATTTTTTATATATTAAACTGCAAGGCCAAGATAATAGCCGTGATAAGTTATTATCGATTAGAAATAACTTAAGTAAGCTTAATGAAGCACAAGTGCTTAGTGAGTTACTTACCTTAGACTTCATGTTTTACGATTATAGTAATGAGCAATCAGAGGTTTGGGATATACAGCTAGAGTCTTTTTCATCGTTTTATAATCGATCAGAAAAAGTGAAAAGACGCGATAATTACTATCCTGAGGCACATGTTCAATCAGTGTTTAAGTGGATGCTTATGCTTTGTGATGATTGTAGTGATAGTTTGAAAACCCATCGTTCAGTAATTCATTAAACGGCACAAACAAAATTTAAAGGGATTTATTATGAAAAAAATTGGCGATTTTGATATTTATGTAGGTACTAAAGAAGAATATGAGCTTGCTAAATCAAAGGGTATGAAAATTGTTTGTGCTTTAAACAGAGCAAATGGCTATGTAACCCACCAATCTGTTGTTGGTTGGAGTGGCAGGGGATGCAACAAAGATAACCCTTACTACTTATTCAAAGAAACGGAGGAAGCGATTTATTTAAATATAATTGATGGTGATAACCCTGCATATGTAAGTAATGAAATGATCGATCCTGCGTTAGGCTTTATAAAAAGAGCTTTAGACAATGAAGAAAAAGTATTTATCTATTGCAGCTTGGGTGAATCTCGAAGCCCATCTATTGCTTTAATGTATTTACTTGAAAACGGTTTAATAGATAGGGAAGACGCGGATAAAGTATTTCGTGAAAACTACTACAGTGAATATAAGCCTAAATTTGGAAACTTGGGCTACATTCAAAAACGGTGGTTATAAATAGAGTGTTATAAAGCCCAATACCCGTTAGAGACTAAACTCCTTGATTTATACTCCTAAGTGATTTAAATTTATAAATAAGCATATGTTATATGCTTATTTATAACGCGAAGAAATTTCTCTATTTAATTAAGTTCAGAACATTCTACCTATCACTTTCACAGTGAAAAAACAGGCGCTTACGGGCTGCCTTCAATACGTAACGAGGTACATACACGTATGTGTATGCAATTAAGCCATATCTATGTGGCGCATTTCTTCGCTTCTTTAACGTATTGGAGATTGTTATGCCTGGATATATTACCGCTCAACAAGCAGCTGCTTATTTAAGCTGTTCTACTCAACATATTTATAATATTCGTAATAAAAGTAAAGCCGCTTTAAAAGCGGGGGATCAGCAGTTGGCTAAAAAACTTTCGCCTGAAAGTATTAAGTTAGGTAACAAACTACTATTTGAAAAGTCGACTTTAGATACTTGGCTTCGAAAGTATGGTGACCACACATAGCTTGCTAATATGGCAGGCATAAAAAATTACACTTCTTGCCTGCCATGTTGATTACTTTTGACATAGGTATTTTTATTATGAATTCAGCATTACAGCCATTAGTGGTTGAGAATAAGTGTGCTCAGTTGCTTTTAACACAAAGATTATTTCAAACCACACCACCTAGAACACTTAGTGCAGATATAAAACATGAAGCACGTTATCGGTATGGTGAGTTAGCGTTAAAAACTCATAAATATATTCAGATAAACCCTAAAAACATCGTGTTTTGGTTGGTTTTTGACATTGATGATGAAAACACTTTCAGCTGGGAAGATAAGTTATTACCGCCACCGAATATAATTGTAAGTGGTCTAGACCGAGCTGATAGCTCTAAAGTAGTTGGTGGCGCGCATCTATTTTATGCAGTTCAATTTGTACCTTCATCAAATGCATCGCGTGAAAAACCAGTCAGGTTTTTAGATGATGTAAAAAAGGGGATGACATTGCAATTAGGCGCTGATGCAGACTATTACGGCCCTTTGAGTAAAAATCCTTTAAATTCGAGTTGGAATACATCTTTCCTTCATGCACATGAATACAGTCTAAATGAATTAAATAATTATTTAACAAAGGTGACAAAAAAACGCCGATATGACTTTGATTGGTCTTTGGTCGCTGAGTCGCGAAACTGTATGGTATTTCATGAACTCAGATTCATAGCATATGAACGCATTAATTATGCGAAAGAGAATTGGACATATGAGCAATGGGAAAGTCATTTATTTAATATTGCTCAGTCGTGTAATGAGTTCAGTTCGTCAGATCTTCCTAAAACCCACCCATTAAACCACTCCGAATTGAAAGGGATTGTTAAGAGTGTGGCTAATTTCACTTGGTTTAAATATAGATCGTCAAATAACCGTGGGAGAGCCGGACTATTTTTACTGCAAATTAAGATCGTAACTACAAAACTTGCTCAACAGCAGGGGGCTAAGTTTACACACAAAGCACGTAGAATAAACACAGAGGAAAAAATTACTAAAGCAATGACGAAGATACAAAGTGAAGGGAAAAAGCCTTCACAGGTGCTTATAGCCAACGAAATAGGAATGACTCGACAAGCTGTTGCTAAATATAAACATCTACTAGAAATATGTTAATTATGCTGCACATCAGGGTATTAGGAAATAAGATAGGGCATGATGTTACATATTAAAGTTATTTATCTAATAACTACATATGAGAGAGCTGAATTAGCTGTAAGTAGTGAAGCTACATATATGCTACATGTATTAATAATATTTAGTGTGCGTGTAGCAATATGTGTTTTATTTAAATTATAAGTACTTAATATTTAAATAAATTAATTGGTCGGTATGGAGAGATTCGAACTCTCGACCCCTGCCACCCCATGACAGTGCGCTACCAAGCTGCGCCACATACCGACGTTGTATGCAATAGTACGTGTATTTTTTTAAAAATCAATAAGCGATTGTTTGTTTGGGTGTTTATTATGCAAGAGACCTAAAAAGGCACTCTTGCGGTGTATTAATTGGCTAGTCTTTATTTAACCACTTTTTGATCGAGTCATACATCTCATCGCGTATTAATAACTGAGCTTTTTTGTTAGGGTGTAAACTATCGTTTTGCATTAATTCAGGTTGGCCGGCAATGTTTAGCATAAAAAAGTTCATTAAATGCGCATTTGTCTCTTCGCTAACGCGCGAAAAAGTGTCAGTAAACATTTTACTGTAACGCGGGCCGTAATTAGGGGGAATGTAAACCTCCATTAAGGCGGTCATCGCATTAGCTGCTTGGCTTTTTTGAATAAGAGACGTTAAGTTAGTTTGCATTTTTTTAACTGGGAAACCACGTAAACCGTCATTAGCACCTAGCTCAATAAGTACATGAGTGGGTTCGTATTGCTCAAGCAATGCATCTAAACGGCGTAGGGCTCCACCAGATGTTTCGCCACTAATACTGGCGTTGATAAGTTCAATGTCGGCTTGTTCGTCATCGTATTTATCTTGTAACAATTTTACCCAGCCTTCTTCTTGTTGAAGTCCGTAGGCTGCGCTTAAACTGTCACCGAGTATTAAAATCGTGTTGTCGGCTGCTGCGCTCAGCGGTTTGATAACTAAAAATAAAATGATTACTAAACGAAGGATTGAATGAGTCATATGTCAGCGCTTTCTCAATTAAATATAATTCAGGTTAATGGTTTGTCTAAAGTAGTCTCTACCTTTGAAGGTGAGCTGCCCATCCTCAGCGACATCAGCTTTAATGTCAAGCATGGCGAGTCTGTTGCTATAGTTGGCACGTCGGGCTCTGGTAAATCAACGTTACTCAGTTTATTAGCGGGGCTGGATACCGCAAGCAGCGGCGAAATATTTTTAGATGGCGAGCCATTACACAATTTAGATGAAGAAGAGCGTGCTGCACTGCGCGCGGCTAAAATTGGATTTGTGTTTCAATCGTTTATGTTAGTACAAAGCTTAACAGCACTTGAAAACGTTATGCTGCCAGCAGAGCTCGCTGGTGAAAGTGATGCAAAAGAGCAAGCAATTGCTTTGCTTGAAAAAGTAGGCTTGAGCCATCGAATTGATCATTATCCGTCGCAACTCTCTGGCGGTGAACAGCAACGTGTTGCTATTGCGCGAGCATTTATTGGTACACCTAAAATACTATTTGCTGATGAGCCTTCGGCTAATTTAGACAGCAAAAACGGTAAAATGATTGAATCCTTATTATTTGATTTAAACACGCAACACGGCACTACGCTTATTTTAGTAACTCATGATGAAGGGCTTGCACAAAAATGTGAGCACATTATTCAAATAGAAGCGGGTTTACTGGTAAAAAGCCAAGTAGAGGACGTTGCTAATGTGGGTTAAGTTAGCGCTTAAATTATTTTCACGAGAATTTCGCCGTGGTGAGCTCACTGTTATAAGCGCAGCTATCGCCCTTGCTGTTTTAACCGTGCTTACACTGTCGATGGTTACTGAGCGAATAGGGCAAAGTATTGCGCAAAAAAGCAGTGCTTTTATTGCAGCAGACCGTGTACTTGCAAGCGACCATGTTCTGGACACCGCTTTTATTACTCAAGCACAGAGCCAAAATTTAAAAACGGCGCAAATGGTGTATTTCGACACTATGTTGTTTGCCAATGACGAAATGCAGTTCAGCTCAGTAAAAGCAGCATCTAATGCATACCCGCTCAAAGGGCAGTTAAAAGTTAAAGATACCCTAACCGGTGAAACTAAAGTTGCCAATAGCGGGCCAGCGCCTGGTAATGTGTGGCTAAGTGAGTCGGTATTTTATAGTTTAAACATTGATATAGGTGCGCAAGTAGAACTTGGCGCTGCATTATTTAATGTTTCAAAGGTTATTGTAGAAGAACCTGATGCGCCATTTAATGTGTTTTCAAGCAGCCGTCGTGTGCTTATTAATATTGACGATGTGGCAAAAACCGAAGTTGTGCAACCGGGTAGCCGAGTTTATTACCGCCAACTTTATGCCGGTAGTGAGGCCGACATAAATAGCTTTTACGAGTGGCTTAAACCACAAATGAAAGAAAACCAACAATGGTATGGCGTTAAAGACCGCCAATCACCCATTTCAAACAGTTTAAACCGCGCAGAGAGCTTTTTATTACTTGCCGGCCTATTAGGTATTATTTTGGCTGCAGTGGCTATAGCTGTTTCAGCAAAACGTTATTGTGAACGTCAATACGACCCAGTAGCAATGATGAAAACATTGGGCGGTAGTCGCTCAATGATCCGCAAAATATACATGCTTCATTTATTGCTTGTGTGTGCAATGGCGGTAAGTATTGGGCTATTAATTGGTTATGGCTTGCAAGAAATAGCAACAAGTTATTTATCAAAAAGTATGGGCACAGAGCTACCTTTAGGTGGTTTTAAGCCGTGGCTGGTGGCTATTAGTACTGGCGTAATTTGTGCTGTTATGTTTTCTATTAAGCCGTTGTTTGATTTATTTGATATTCCACCTCTTAGAGTGCTGCGCCGTAACTTAGGCGACAAGTTGGCAGTAAGCCGTGTGCATTTAGGTATGAGTGCGCTAACCGTGTTTTTATTAATGTGGTTATTTAGTAACAACATAAAAATAACGCTTATCTTATTTATAACCACACTTACCTTAATTGGCGTGTTGTTTTTAATATCGAAGCTTATTTTTGGTGGTGGCCGAAAACTGGGTTTAAAACCAGGTAATAGTTGGTCGTTGGCCATTGCGTCTATTCAAAAACGCGCCAATGTAAATGCTGTTCAACTTATTAGTTTTTCGTTAGCCATTAAACTGCTTCTGTTTTTAGTTGTGCTTAAAAATGACATGATTGCTGATTGGCAGTCGCAACTTCCAAGCGACGCGCCTAATGCGTTTTTAGTTAATATTACGCAAAATGAGCTTGAGCCAATTAATGAATATTTAGCTCAAAAAGACATTCAGGTATCAGAGTTTTATCCAACTATTCGTGGGCGCGTAAATGCGGTGAACGGCGAGTTGGTAGCACGTTCTGTATCGCTGCAAGACAACGAGAAAAAAGACGAAGAAGCACGTGCAGGTATTGGTCGTGAGCTAAATCTAACATGGCTTAAAAATGTGCCTGATCAAAATGAAGTAACACAAGGCACGTGGTTTGGTGAAAATGCGATGGCTGAAGCCTCAGTAGAGGAGTCGATGCTTGAGCGTTTAGATGTTGAGATAGGCGATACGCTTACATTTTTAATTGGTTCGCAGTCGTTCGACGCTAAAATCACCAGTGTGCGCAAAGTTAATTGGGCCACGCTTAAACCTAACTTTTTTATTATTTTAAGCCCAGATGTACTTGCAGATTTTCCCGCGACGTATATTTCGTCGGTACGTATAAATCCAGATCAAAAACGTGACTTTAGTCAGTTATTACGTACTTACCCTACTATTACAGCCATTGATATTGATAACTTTGTTAAGCAAATACAAACAACTATATCGCAAGTCTCTCTCGCCATTGGCTTTGTACTGGCTATTGTTGTGCTGTGTGGGGCGCTTGTGCTTATATCGCAAGTGCAAGCTAGTTTAGGTGAGCGTATGCAAGAAATTGTAATACTTAGAACGCTTGGGGCTAAAAGCCGATTAATTAAAAACGCGACCCTGTATGAGTTTTTATTACTCGGTGGTTTAGCCGGTTTAGTTGCCGCATTTTTTAGTGATATAGCGCTTTTAATTGTGCAGCAACAAATGTTTGATTTAGCCGGTAAGCTACACCCACATATATGGATTATTGGGCCGGTAGCTGGCGGCGTATTTGTGGCTGGTTTAGGTTATTTAATGATTGCCCGAACACTTAAACAAAACACCCAAGGATTAGTACGTGCCCTAGGGTAAGCTTAAACTAACATGCTCCTGTAAATGCCCACCTAGTACGTGGGCATTTTTGTTTTTTTGTACTGGTAATTTATACAGTGCTCTGGCATTATTGGCGTAATTTAAAAATAATAACAATGAGAATGCAAGTTTGGCCATTATTTTAGGGATCGATCCTGGTTCACGTTTGACCGGATATGGCGTTGTTGCCCACCAAGGTTCTAAATTTACATACTTAGGCAGTGGCTGTATTAAGCTTGCCGATCATCCTTTTCCGGTTAGGCTTAAAATGATCTACCAAGGTATTACACAGCTTATTGAGCAGTTTTCGCCAGAAACCTTTGCCATTGAAAAAGTGTTTATGGCTCATAACCCCGATTCAGCTTTAAAACTAGGTCAAGCTAGAGGCGCTGCGATTGTTGGCGCTGCGATGGCCGACTTACCCGTATTTGAATACTCAGCTAGGCAAATTAAGCAAGCAGTAGTGGGTAACGGTGGCGCAGATAAAACACAAGTGCAGCACATGGTAAAAAATATTTTAAAACTACCCGGTACGCCACAGGCCGATGCAGCGGATGCACTCGCTATTGCGATTTGCCACGCCCACTCAGAACAAAATTTAATTAAACTAGCGGGCAGCGCAAGCAAAACCGTTAGAGGACGTTTAAGGAAATAACTATGATAGGCCGCTTAAATGGTATTTTAGTCGAAAAACAACCACCAGAAATATTACTCGAAGTAAGTGGTGTAGGTTACGAAGTACAAATGCCAATGACCTGTTTTTACGATTTACCAAAAATTGGTGAAAATGCGATTGTTTACACTCACTTTGTAGTGCGTGAAGATGCTCAACTATTGTTTGGTTTTAACAATAAAGTTGAACGTGCCTTGTTTAGAGAGCTATTAAAAGCAAATGGCGTAGGGCCAAAACTTGGCTTAGCTATTTTATCGGGCATGTCGGCAAAACAATTTGTAAGTTGTGTAAATAACGAAGACTCAACATCGCTTGTTAAATTACCCGGTGTAGGTAAAAAAACAGCCGAGCGTTTAGTACTCGAAATGAAAGACAGGCTAAAAGATTGGGGTAATGATTTATTTACGCCATTTAGCGACAGCGCAGTAATAGAGCCAATGAGCGATGCGACAATTGCTAATAATGCAGCGGATGATGCCGTATCGGCACTGCTTGCATTAGGTTATAAATTGCCACAAGCTCAAAAAGCAGTAAAATCGATAAGTAAACCCGATATGTCTACTGAGGTTCTTATTAGAGAATCTTTAAAATCTATGTTGTGAGTAACCCATGATTGAAGCGGATCGCTTAATTGATGCGACTGAAAAAACAAATGAAGACTCTATAGATCGTGCAATAAGACCAAAACTTTTAGCCGACTATAGAGGCCAGCCTCATGTTAAGCAGCAAATGGAAATTTTTATTGAAGCTGCCCGAACCCGTGGTGAAGCGCTCGATCATTTATTAATATTTGGCCCACCTGGGCTTGGTAAAACCACGCTTGCAAATATTGTAGCCAATGAATTACACGTAAGTATTAAAACAACATCAGGCCCTGTACTTGAAAAAGCAGGCGATTTAGCCGCACTACTTACCAATTTAGAAGAAGGCGATGTACTGTTTATTGATGAAATACACAGATTAAGCCCACAAGTTGAAGAAATACTGTATCCCGCAATGGAAGACTACCAGCTTGATATAATGATTGGTGAAGGCCCAGCTGCGCGTTCTATTAAATTAGACTTACCTGCATTTACACTTATTGGTGCAACCACACGAGCAGGCTCTCTTACATCGCCACTGCGTGACCGTTTTGGAATTGTGCAGCGATTAGAGTTTTATTCTGTAGAAGATTTATCGCACATAGTAGGGCGCTCTGCACATTACCTTGATTTAGAGATGTGTGATGATGGCGCTACCGAAATTGCTCAGCGCTCGCGCGGCACACCGCGTATTGCAAACCGCTTATTGCGCCGTGTACGCGATTACACTCAAGTAAAATCTGACGGCACAGTAAACGCCGATGTAGCTAAGCAAGCCCTTGATATGATTGACGTAGACAAAAGTGGTTTTGATTATATGGACCGCAAGTATTTACTCGCCATAATCGAAAAATTTATGGGCGGTCCTGTAGGGCTCGACAATGTAGCGGCTGCTATTGGCGAAGAGCGCGAAACAATAGAAGATGTGATAGAACCATTTTTGATCCAACAAGGATTTATTCAGCGTACACCACGTGGGCGCATAGTGTCTGACAGTGCATACTATCACTTTGGTTTACTTCCTAAAAAAGATTAGCCTCATCATATACATTACTTGCTGTGGTTTATTGCGCAGCAGGTAATTGTCTCAGTATCCCTTTGTTTCAAATTATTATACTCAAAACCTCAACACTCTGTTGCAAATGTTATTTCAAAATACTAATACGCTTTATAGTTAACTGTTAATTCACAGGGCGTTAAGACTCGCGAAGCTATCCTGCGTACCATTCAAACTAGTAAGCGAATTACTTATTGTAAATTAGGTAGGGCAATTATTAGTTTATAAATAAAATATGTAGCGCACTAAATTGCAGGCAAAAAAAAGCCCGCAAAAAATGCGGGCAAACAACAAGTTGAAGGAAGTAATCCAGGGGAACTACGTTTTACTAAATTTGGTTTTATCCAGAAAGAGTAAAACAATGTAATACGATAAAATACCCTATTACTAAGAACTTGGCTTAATGAAACTATCTCATTCAGTGCGCTAGCTCGGTATGGGAGAATAATACGTAAGTTTACTTTTTTGTTCAAACTAGAAAATTTGTATTTTCAGATTAGAAAAACTAATTTAGTGAGTTTTATTGTTGTTTGAATCTTGTGCGTTAATTAATCGTTAAATTTATAAGTTTATGAAATTTATAACTTAAGTAATTTATTTCGTTATAGCTCGGTATTAGTTTTATTATTACGTACAGGTGAGGCTTATAGGTTTTGAGTGTTTATGCTCTTATTTTGAATAAACGGCGCATTTTATGACGTTTCATGCATATATTTACGCATATTTATAGTTAGCGAGTTTGTTTCAAAGTTTAAATAAAATACTGAGGCAAAGGGAAATGCCAACTAAAGCTGTTTTTTTAACGTTTTTTGTTGCCTATTCATAGCAATACCGTTGTCAGCTTGAAATGGACTAGATACACTAGATGCAACTTTTGGCCGTGTAAGCGGTCATATTTACACAAATTAACCAATTTGCCGTATTTTGAAATTATTTAGGAGTTTAACGTGGGATCAGGGCTTAATTTTTTAGATCTAATTTTAGAAGCAAGTTTGCTTGTTCAATTAGTAATGTTAGGGCTAGTTGCCATGTCTGTAATGTCGTGGACAATTATATTTCAACGTAAAAAAGCAATATCGGATGCGCTAATAAATGCTAAGAAATTTGAGCAAAAGTTTTGGTCGGGTATTGATTTAAGCAAATTATATAACGAAATATCGTCACGCAGCGGTCAGTCTCAAGGCATTGAAGCTTTGTTTACTTCGGGCTTTAAAGAGTTTGCTCGTCATAAAAAGAATACATTTCAAAGTGCGAGTATTGTTATGGAAGGAACGCACCGCTCTATGCGTGTTGCGCTTTCTCGTGAAATTGAAAAAATGGAATCTAGTCTATCGTTTTTAGCAACAGTAGGTTCTATAAGTCCGTACATCGGTTTGTTTGGTACAGTGTGGGGTATAATGAATGCCTTTATTGCACTAGGTGAAGTTAAGCAAGCTACATTACAAATGGTAGCACCTGGTATTGCAGAGGCACTTATTGCCACTGCTATGGGTTTATTTGCCGCGATCCCTGCTGTTATTGCTTATAACCGTTTTTCAAACAGTGTTGAAAAGCTTGAGTCTCACTATATTAACTTTATGGAAGAGTTTGCTAATATTTTACACCGTCAAGCAGCTACACAAATAGAGGCACAAGCGAATGTATCAGCGTAAAAAGCGCCGTCCGGTCGCAGAGATTAATGTAGTACCTTACATTGATGTAATGTTGGTACTACTTATAATATTTATGGCTACAGCACCGCTTATAACGCATGGTGTAAAAGTTGATTTACCTAAAATGGAAGAGTCTGATTTAGTTGATACTAAAGATACTCCGCCTATTATTGCCTCAATAGACGCACAAGGTAAATATTACGTGAGTGTAGGTACTGATCCTGAAGAGCCTATGGAAGCACTTGATGTAGCGGCGGTTATAAAATTACAGCTAATGAAAAATCCTGACGTGCCGGTAATGATTAAAGGCTCGGGTAAGGTGTCGTATCAAGAAGTATTATTACTAATGGATTTTTTGAAAAATGCAGGCGTACCATCAGTAGGATTAATGACTGAATCCTTTGAGGGGAAGTAGCTGTATGAGTAGTTCAGTAGTAAAATCAATAGTACTTCATTTAGGGATTGGTGGGTTTTTGTATGCTTCTGCAAATATTCATCCGCCAACACCTAAAGTAATGGAAGTAACACTTAATTCGGCTATACCTACGCCAGATAAAGCGGTATCAGCCGTTACAGTTGATCAAAAACAAGTTGAGCAAAAAATTGCTGAACTTCAAAAGAAAGAAAAAGATAAAAAAAGTGCTGAAGATAAACGTATCCGTGATTTAGAACGCAGAGCGGCCAATGCACGCAAGCAACGCGAATCAGAAGCACGTAATATTAAAAAGCTAGAGCAAGAGCGTAAAGCTAAAGAGAAAGAAAAAGCGCAAGCCGAGGCAGAAGCTAAAAAAGCACGTGCCATTGAGCAAAAAGAGCGTGCTAAAGCTAAGCAAGCCGAAAAGCAAAAGCAAGAAGCTGAAAACGCAGCAAAAGCAGCAGCTGACAAACGCAAAGCTGAAGAAGAAGCGCTTAAAAAAGCAGAGGCTGAGCGCAAAAAGCGTGAAGAGGAAGCAAAAGAGCGTGCTGCTGAGGCCGAACGTAAACGCCAGCAAGCAATGCAAGAGCAAATGTTACAAGAGCAACTTGCCAAAGAGCAGGCTGCCCGTAGTAAAATACGTCAGCAACAAGTGGTGAGCGAAGTGGATAAGTACCGTGCATTAATTATGGCGCGTATTCAGCAAAACTTACTGATTGATGAAAAAATGAAAAACCAACAGTGCCGAGTTAATATTCGTTTGGGCTTTAATGGTTTAGTAACGCAAGTTAAATCATTAGGTGGCGACAAGTTAGTATGTGAAGCTGCATTAAGAGCAGTGCGCATGGCTGACACATTACCGGTATCTAAAGATAAAGACGTATTCGAAAAACTTAAGAATATTAATTTAACAATCAAGCCAGAATTTTAAAGGAATGATATGTTCAACAAAATAAAAATAGCCTGTTTAGTTTTACTGTTTGGGTTTACGGGTGTTGCCAATGCAGCGCTTGAAATTGTAATAACAGAAGGTGTAGACGGTGCAAGGCCTATAGCCATTGTACCTTTTAAATACCAAGGTGTTGGTCCAATCCCTGAAAAGCTAAGTGGTGTTATTGCTGCCGATTTAATGCGCAGTGGTAAGTTTAAACCTGTTGATGTGGCGCAAATGCCGCAACAGCCAAGTAAAGATGGCGAAATTGATTATGCGTCTTGGGTTAATAAAGGTGTTGAAGCTGTTCTTGTTGGTGAGGTTGAACAACAAACTGATGGGCGTTATTTAGTCCGTTATGAATTAGTTGATGTGATTCGTGGCCAAATTACTGGTGGCAATACGCAAATGATGAGTAACGGTAAGTTAGTTAAAAGCCAAGATCATATTTTAGAAGCGCGTGAAAGTGTTATTGGCGAGAGTGGTTTTCGTCGTTATTCACACCGCATTAGTGATGTAATTTATGAAAAGCTAACGGGTGAAAAGGGCGCGTTTTTAACTAAAATTGCATATGTAATAGTACGTGATAACGATCCTAAACCTTATCAGTTAGTTGTTGCCGATTACGATGGTTTTAACGAACAGGTGTTACTTCGTTCAAAAGAACCATTAATGTCGCCAGCATGGTCACCAAATGGTACTAAATTAGCGTATGTAACGTTTGAAAACCGTCAAAGCCAAATTTACATTCAAGATATATACACAGGTAAGCGTGAAATAATAGCAAGCTACCGTGGTATTAATGGTGCACCGCAGTTTTCGCCAGATGGTAAAAAGCTATTATTAGTGCTTTCTAAGGATAAGACGGGTGCGACAGAAGTTTACATGCTTGACCTTGCTACACGTAAAGAAACACGCTTAACAAATCATCGTAGCATAGATACTGAGCCATCTTGGCACCCTAATGGCCAAGATATTGTGTTTACATCTGAAAGGGGTGGTAATGCTCAGATTTATAAGTTAAATTTAAAAACAGGTAGGTCACAACGACTCACCTTTGATGGTGATATGAACCTTGCTGGTTCTATAACACCAGATGGAAAAGAATTAGTGATGGTTAACCGTACCAACGGGCAGTACCATCTTGCTAAGAAAGAGCTGGCTACAGGCGCGTTTCAAGTATTAACGAGAACACGCCTAGATGAATCACCGAGCATAGCGCCAAATGGTTCGATGATTATATACAGCACGCTCCATAATAATAAACAGGTACTTGCGCTAGTATCGATGGACGGCCGCTTTAAAGCACGGTTACCTGTGCTAGACGGACAAGTAAAGGCGCCAGCTTGGTCGCCATACTTACAGTAATATTACTGGTTTACTCAAAATAGGAATCTACTCAATGCAACTTAACAAAATACTTAAAGGCCTGCTAATTGCTGTGCCAGTAATGACATTAGCAGCTTGTAGCTCATCTTCTGATATTGATGAAGGTGCTGCAAACCAATCAAATCAAGGCGTTGTTGAGCAATCAACTAACACTGATACAGTTGAAGTAGCTACAATCTCTCCTGAGCAACAAGCAGAAGAGCAACTTCGTCAAAAGTACGAAGCACTTCGTCAAGAGCAAGTAATTTACTTTGACTTTGATAAAGCAACTGTTGAAGGTAAGTACGCAGATTTACTTCGTGCACATGCTGAGTTTTTAGTTCAAAACCCATCAGTTAAAGTACTAATTGAAGGCCACGCAGATGAGCGCGGTACTCCAGAGTACAACATTGCACTAGGTGAGCACCGTGGCCAAGCAGTTGAAAAATACCTATTAAGCTTAGGTGTTTCAGCTAGCCAAATGTCAGTGGTAAGCTACGGTGAAGAGAAGCCAATGGTTAAATCTCGCACTGAATCAGCTTTCGCTAAAAACCGCCGTGCGGTACTAGTTTACTAAGATAAGAGATATTATGAAGCCGAAAATTATTTTGGCAGCCATGATATTGAGCGGGAGCACCCAGTTAATGGCTGCTCCCGCTCCTGTTTCAGAAGCTGCAAGTTCACAATCAAGTATTGAGAAGCGATTAGCGTCGCTTGAGAATATGATGCAGTCGCGTAACTTTTTACAAGTAGAGTTACAGCAACAACTTAACTTGTTACAAGACGAAGTAAGTCAAATTCGCGGTGTAACTGAAGAGCAAAGCTACAAACTTGAAAAAGTACTGCAGCGTCAGCGTGAGTTGTATCAAGAAATTGAAAACCGCGTGAGCCAGGCTTATACACAGCCAACAGCAGCTCCAGTAGCCGAACAGGCGCAGCCAAACGATGCACAGAGCTACAGCAGTGACTTATCTGAAAATGAAGCGTACGAGCGTGCTGTTGCGTTAATAATGAAAGATAAACGTTATGATCAAGCGATTCCTGAATTTCAAACGTTTTTAACTACCTATCCAAACTCTGTATATGCGTCTAACGCGCATTATTGGTTAGGGCAGTTGCTTACTATTAAAAATGATGGCGTAAAAGCGGTAGAGCATTTTAAAGTGGTTGTTAACGAATTTCCAAATTCTAATAAACGCCCCGATGCAATGCTAAAGTTAGGCACACTTTTACAAGATCAAGGTTCAGCGGCGCAAGCACAAAAAATATTGAGCGATCTTATCAATCAATATCCAAGTACTACCGCTGCAAAACTAGCAACTGATCGTTTGGGAAACTAAAGTTCACTAGCGATTAAATTTCTAGTTAAGGCGAGCAAACTACATGGAAACTCCCGAAGAATCTTGGATTTGCATGTAGTTTGAGCACAAACGGTTTAATTTTGTGCATCTAGACATAAAAACTTAAAAAAAGAGACAATTTCGGTTGCACTCATTTTATAAATAAGTATTATAAGCGCCCGCAGCAAACGAATGGTTACCCCACTCGAAATGCGACAAAAAGAGAGGGTTATTAGCTCAGTTGGTAGAGCAGTTGACTTTTAATCAATTGGTCGATGGTTCAAATCCATCATAACCCACCATTCTTTGAATGGTCTTTTATCGGCGGATTTACGTACAATACTAAGTTGTTATAAAACGCAACGTCAGAGCGGGTCATTAGCTCAGTTGGTAGAGCAGTTGACTTTTAATCAATTGGTCGATGGTTCAAATCCATCATGACCCACCATTCTTTATTCCTCGTGAATACGGTTTGGCATCAATCGGCGGATTTACGTAAGCTTTAACTTAGTAATAAGTTAGCATCTGGAATGGGTTATTAGCTCAGTTGGTAGAGCAGTTGACTTTTAATCAATTGGTCGATGGTTCAAATCCATCATAACCCACCATTCTTTATTCCTTGTGAATAATGACTGGTTCCAATCGGCGGAATTACGCAAAGTAGTAAGTTGCATTTAAACGTAACAATAGAGCGGGTCATTAGCTCAGTTGGTAGAGCAGTTGACTTTTAATCAATTGGTCGATGGTTCAAATCCATCATGACCCACCATTCTTTATTCCTTGTGAATACGGTTTGGCATCAATCGGCGGATTTACGTAAGCTTCATTCATAATTGAATAAGTGCATAGAACGGGTTATTAGCTCAGTTGGTAGAGCAGTTGACTTTTAATCAATTGGTCGATGGTTCAAATCCATCATAACCCACCATTTTATGAAAAGTTATATAAGAGCGGGTCATTAGCTCAGTTGGTAGAGCAGTTGACTTTTAATCAATTGGTCGATGGTTCAAATCCATCATGACCCACCATTCTTTATTCCTTATGAATAGTGTTTGGCATCAATCGGCGGATATACGTAAGCTTCATTCATAATTGAATAAGCGCATAGATTGGGTTATTAGCTCAGTTGGTAGAGCAGTTGACTTTTAATCAATTGGTCGATGGTTCAAATCCATCATAACCCACCATTCTATGAAAGTATTAATCGGCGGATTTACGCAAGCTTTTACAAAGCAGATTTATATTAGAGCGGGTCATTAGCTCAGTTGGTAGAGCAGTTGACTTTTAATCAATTGGTCGATGGTTCAAATCCATCATGACCCACCACTCTCTAATACTTTCCTTTATATTCTTTTTTAATTTCCCACTTTATTTTTTATAAACAGCCTTACTAGTTTGCTGTTATTTGCTTTCATATTCTCGTATAATTCGCCCTAATTAATGCACTGTAGATAAGTGGTCGAGAAGATGAGTCTAGCTCAAACTATTATGCCTGAAGGTTATATTTTTCCCCCTAAGCCAGCACCGTTAACACAAGACGAGCAAGGCGAATATAAAGCGCGTATAAAACAATTACTAAAAGATAAAAATGCAGTACTTGTTGCCCATTATTATACCGATCCTGAAATTCAAGCACTTGCTGAAGAAACCGGCGGCTGCGTTGCCGACTCGCTAGAAATGGCGCGTTTTGGCGCACGTCACGATGCAGATATGATTATTGTTGCGGGCGTAAAATTTATGGGCGAAACAGCCAAAATTTTAACGCCAAATAAAACGGTTGTTATGCCAACGCTTGAAGCAACATGTTCGTTAGATATTGGTTGCCCGATAGACGAGTTCTCTGCGTTTTGCGATCAGCACCCTGATCGTAAAGTAGTTGTATATGCAAACACCTCTACGGCTGTTAAAGCACGTGCAGATTGGATTGTAACTTCATCCTGTGCACTTGAAATAGTAGAGCACCTCGATGAGCAAGGCGAAAAAATCATTTGGGGCCCAGATAAGCACCTTGGTAGTTATATTCAAAAAAATACCGGTGCTGATATGCTTATGTGGAATGGCGCATGTATTGTACATGACGAGTTTAAAACAAAAGCACTTAAAGACATGAAAGCGCTACACCCAGATGCAGGCGTTTTAGTTCATCCTGAGTCACCAGCAGAAATAGTTGCTCTTGCCGATTCGGTTGGATCTACGAGCCAATTAATCAAAGCAGCGCAAACAATGGACAATAAAAAGTTTATTGTAGCAACTGATCGCGGCATCTTTTATAAAATGCAGCAACTATGTCCAGATAAAGAGTTTTTTGCGGCTCCTACGGCAGGTGAGGGCGCTTCATGTAAAAGTTGCGCACATTGCCCTTGGATGGCAATGAATGGCTTAAAAGCGATTGAAGAAGCCCTCATAAGTCCTAAAGGCAAAGAAGTATTCGTTGATATGGATTTACGCGAAGGCGCTCTTAAATCCTTAAATCGCATGCTTGAGTTTACTGCGAGCATGGCTAAGTAACTTTTAAAGTATAAATTAAAAACGGTTAAGTCTTAGATTTAGCCGTTTTTTTGTGCCTATAGGTAAGTGTTGCTTGATTAGTAAGCATTTAAAGGCCCAAATTTAAAAATGCCTTGCACCTTAAGGGTCTATTTCATACTATAGCGCGCTGTTGCGTTACACAATTGCAGCACCGTGGAGGGATGGCTGAGTGGCTGAAGGCGCACGCCTGGAAAGTGTGTTTAGGTTTATCCCTAACGAGGGTTCGAATCCCTCTCCCTCCACCATTATTCTTAGAGCCCAGTTATTAATATCGAAAGGTAACAATAACTGGGTTTTTTAATGCCTTCAGAATGACTAGTTATTTACTAAGCAAAGTGTCGATAACATGCCGACAAGTTCATGTTTTTCGATTGGTTTTGAAACGTAACCATCAAATAACTGCCTGTATATTTCTTTTTGTTCTGTAAAAACATTAGCAGTTAATGCAATAACAATTTGTTCGCTATTAAGCGCCTTAATTTTTTTACATGCCTGAAGACCATCCATTTTTGGCATTTGAATGTCCATAAAAATAATGTCTGGTTTGTGTAACTCGTATAATGAAATCGCTTCTAAACCATTGTTGGCAATAATAATGGTGGCTTTAGTTGGTTCAAGCATCGCAGCTGCAACAAGCTGATTTATTTTATTATCTTCAGCTAATAAAATAATTTTTCCAGATAGGTCAGGAAGCTCAATATTTTTGGTTGTTAATGTGCTGTCATCCACCTGCGCTTGTTTTAATGGTAAGTACACATAAAACTGACTCCCTGAACCTAACTGGCTTGTTACTTTAATTTCGCCATTCATCAGGCCTATTAATGATTTAGTGATGGGTAAGCCGAGGCCCGTACCACCATATTCACGCGTGGTTGATTGCTCAGCTTGTTCAAAGCGCTCAAACAATCGATCAATTGCTTGCTCAGAAATTCCAATTCCGGTGTCTGATATACAACAACATATTTTTTTTCGTCGGTTAGCCTAAACGTTACTGTAACGCCACCTTGAGATGTAAACTTAATCGCGTTAGATATTAAGTTTAAAAATACCTGTCTGAGTCTAACTGGGTCGCCCACCCAATGCTTGTGCTCAATATCAATCACAAATTTAAGGTAAATGTTTTTATCTGTTGCTTGCACACCTAAGTCTGACTCAAAGTGATGAATAAGTTCAAAAAAATCAAAAGGCTTATGCTCTAATGAAAGCTTGCCGGCCTCTATTTTAGAAAAATCAAGAATATCGTTAATAATGGTGGTGAGAGCTCGAGTTGAATACAGTGATTTTTTTAAATACTCTTTTGATTTTTCATTAAGCGGTTGTTCTTGTAATAGTTGTAATGTGCCAAGTATACCGTTCATCGGGGTTCGTATTTCGTGGCTCATATTTGCTAAAAATTCAGACTTTGCTTGCGATGCTTGCTCAGCAAGTTCTTTTGAGTGACCAAGGGCTTGCTCGTGGTCAATTTGTTCTGTTAAATCGTAAGCAATACCTAAGTAGCCAACGGTGTCTCCTTCGTTATTTAACAACGAAGTGACACTTAAATTAACTTGTATTTTCTCGCCTGTAGAAGAAATGTATGTCCATTGATTAATATCTGGCTCTGTTGCTGTTGCTTTTAGGATAAATACTTCAAAACCAGGGGGTACAGGTTTATTTAATTCAGCACTAAGTAGTTTAGCTTTTTTTATAATTTCTTCTTTTAAATGAAATATGCCAGGGTTTTTAATGCCAATAACATCTTGCGCTTTGTAGCCTAATAACTTTTCAGAAGCGGGATTAAATAGAGTGATTAAGCCGTTTGTGTCGGTCGCAATAATTGAATAACTAGCACTGTTTAAAATACTTTGTTGGAGCATGTTCATATCGGCTATTTCTTGAGTACGTTGTTTAACTTCGCTTTCTAGTTTTAAATTTGCTTGCTGCAATGCGAGTTTATTTTTTTAGCCTGAAGTGTTTTTCTCTTAATTCTTTGGTTTCTTCTAAAAATAAACAATTGAATTAAAAAAACTACAAACATACAGCCAATAGTGGCGAAAGAGCCATTAACAATGGCTTGATACCGACTAGGAAGATGAAGGTTATAAATAAAGGCGTCTGAGGCATCAATGGTAATTTTCCACGTTCTACCCATTAATTTTATAATTTTAGTTAATTGATAATCGTTAGTTTTGCTTTTTATGCCATAACTAAAAAAATCAGTCTCAGTATTGTTATTGATATCACTTATCGTTAGTTGATTTTCGTCAAAGTGTGAAAGTGAGTCTAAAATTTTATCAATTAACAACGGCGAATATGCCCAACCTAAAAGCTCATTAAGGCGCTGTTTTTTATTATCAGAAATAGTAATGGTTTTATATATTGGCACTAATATTAAAAAGCCTTGTTGCGAGAGTTTATTCGCTTGTACTAAAGTCAGTGGCGCCGTTAATTGGGTTGTATTATTTATGGCAGCATTCAGTGCTGCCTGTTTGCGCATGCTCTCAGATCCAATATCTAATCCAATTGCTTGTAAGTTTTTTTGCTCAGGAAAAATATATTGAATTATAAAATGCTCATCACTAGTCGCTACGAGTGTATTCAAATTAAATGTCTGATCGGGTCTATCGTTTTTTGCATCATTCAAAAATTTATTTAATTGCTCAATGCCAACTTTTTTTATATAGCCAATACCATTAGCTCCAGGAAATTCTTTAGCGTAGTTACGGCTCCCAGAGTAGTTAGTTATGGCTTGATAGTTTAAGTTATTTGCACCTATCCCATGTACAAAGCCCTTTAAACCAAATAGCCCATATTGATACAAATCGAGCCTACTGTTAATACCTGTAGAAAGCCAGGATAGGCGGTTATCAAGCGCATTGTTTATTTTATTTTTTATGGCTTCTTGGTGTTTAATATGAGCAAAGTAGGTAAGTATAATGCCCGCAACTAATAAAATGACGTGAGGAAGCAGTGAGATTAATAACCCTTTATTAACCGGTCGTGCTTGAATCATTAATTAATCCTTTTTCATGAGCCGCAGTAAGTGTGTTTCTATTTTAATAACGTGATAAATATAGCACCTATTATTCAAGACACAACTTTGTTATTAATTGGAATGTATATATTTTATAGAGGTTTAGAGTAGGGGGAGTCTAAAAAGTTGATTTTAAGCCTCAAGATAAAATTAAAGTGCATATAAATATAATAATTTATAAATTTTGCATCACTTTATAGATACCAACAAAAGTAGTAGCAAAAGGTGCTGGTTTTTGTGCTTATTGATTTTTAGAAGAAATCAGCTGCTCATAACTTTACTTAGATAAGTGATGCTTGGATTGAAGATAACTTTAGTGGCGATCATGGTACAAACCCATTTCCAACTCGCTCATTGATTGGTGCCGATTTAACAAATCAAAACGAGGCAACGTGGCAGGCACGTTTTGGCATTGATTTAAAAGCAGTATCGCCAGGTTTAACAACAAAGTTTTACTACACAAGCGGTAGCGATGCTGAAAACTCTGCGCTGGGTAAGTTAGCTGGCACAGCTGATGAAAAATATTGGGCTGTAGATACGCGCTATAAAGTTGAGAAAATAAAAGGCTTAAGTTTGCGCTGGTTATTTGTAGATTATACAACCGAAAAATCAGGCAGCGTTGATGGTGTTAAAGGCGACAGAGCCGACCACCGAGTTTATGTAGATTACACTATTAAATTTTAAAATAACGTTTAATAAGCCAATGCAAATTTATACATTGGTTTTATTTCCTTTATTAATTACCACTATGATAAAACTAACAAATAGATAATAAAAATAAAGCTAATATATGTTTTCTCTTCAACAGTGGCAATCGCAGGGCCAATTCACTCATATTTCTGGCCATCAAATATTTACAAAAATAGCTGGTGATATAACTAAGCCTGCGCTGCTTTTAATACATGGCTTTCCAAGTGCTAGCTGGGATTGGGAAGGTATGTGGCAAACGCTTAGTGAACATTATTTTGTAATTACGCTCGATATGCTAGGTTTTGGTTTGTCAGATAAACCAATAAACGCTACTTATAAAATTACCGAACAAGCCGACTTATATACCCAATTTTTAAAAACGTTAAATATTAATGACGTACATATTTTAGCTCATGACTATGGCGATACAGTGGCTCAAGAGTTATTAGCAAGGCAAGTGGTTAGCCAAAGTGACTTTAAAATAAACAGCGTGTGTTTTTTAAATGGTGGGTTATTTCCTGAGGTGCATAAACCATTATTTATACAAAAGCTTTTACTTTCAAAGCTAGGTTGGATAGTGCCAAAATTAATGAATAAACAAAAATTTGCCAATAATTTAGTGACTATTTTTAGTAAAAGTACACCGCCTTCAAAACAAGTGGTAGACACACTTTGGGAGTTGCTAATTTATAAAGATGGTTTAGCCGTTATGCCTAAACTCATTAGTTATATAAAGCAGAGGCAGCAAAACCGAGAACGTTGGGTTGGTGCCATCATAAATAGCAATATACCACTTACGTTTATAGCAGGCGCAGAAGATCCCATCTCTGGTAAGCACATGATTGAACATTATAAAAAGCTTATTCCGAATGCGCGCGTACAAGAGTTTGTAGAGCTTGAGCATTATCCGCAAGTAGAAAGTCCAGATGCTATTACGCAGGCTTATTTGGATTTTAGAAATTGCCAATAAAAATGCGGCACTAAATTAAGTGCCGCGTTTATAAATTAATAACTCTGAGCATTTAGGCTTTGAACCTTAATATTTTTTCTTTGGTGCTTTTAATTGCTTTTCAAACTCGTCTGAAAACAATATCGTGCCGTCGTCTTCCTCTGTAGGGAAGGCTGCAATAAGTAAGTCATCTTCTTCAAGGCCTGGTGTCCAGCGACTAAACCAGTCAGCAAGTGGAATTGCTTTAGCGCTGCAGCCAGCCCATTCGCCAGTTGCCCATGCTTCTGCAAATTCGCGAGTTGGCCAAACTGGCACACAGTCGTCATCTTCGTTGGCAAGCATAACGCAGCCATCATCATCGTTTAAAATCCATACTTGTTTAAATTGTTGTACGGTTTCGAACATATAGGCTAGGCGTTTTTTTGCTCCAAGCCCTAAAATTACTGCTTGTTCTTCGCTTAAATTTGGCGTTGTCATAATTAGCTCACTCTTAATTACTATATCTAAATTATATGCACACAAGTATATCGAGTTATATGACAGAGTGTTGAAAAGTTGCTATTTAATTTCAGCAATGCAGATCTAATTTGTATATTGAGCAGTATAAGTCACAACTAATTTGAGCGATCATTCAAAATAAGCTTGAATGTTTGTAAAAAGGCCACATTGTAGTAAGCATATACTTAATGAAGGATTGAAAAATGACTACTGATTTACTTGCTCCGTTTAAACTAAATAATACGATTGAGCTTAAAAACCGCGTACTTATGGCGCCATTAACGCGTTGTATGGCTGACGATAACTTAGTGCCAACACAAGATATGGTTGAATATTATGCTCGCCGTGCCGAAACCGGTTTAATTATTAGCGAAGGAACTATTATTCGTCCAGACGCGCAAGGTTACCCAAATACACCAGGTTTATTTACCAGTGAGCAAATTCAAGGTTGGAAAAAAGTAACAGACGCAGTGCACGCTAATGGCGGCAAAATGTTTGCACAGCTTTGGCATGTTGGCCGTGTTGCACATCCTCACTTTTTTGATGGCGATGTACTGGCACCATCAGCAATTGGCGTTGAAGGCTCTGTACCTCGTATGCGTGAGCTTACATATATCACACCAAAAGCAGCGACTATAGATGACATTAAGGGCCTAGTAGCTGATTACGCAAAAGCGGCAGAAAATGCGATTGAAGCGGGTTTTGACGGGGTAGAAATTCACGGTGCTAACGGGTATTTGATTGACCAGTTTTTACATTACGCTGCAAATACACGCAGCGACGAATACGGTCAAACGCCTGAAAATATGTCGCGTTTTGCACTAGAAGTAACCGATGCAGTTATCGCTGCTGTAGGTAATGAGCGTACTGCTTTACGTGTTACACCGGGTGCTTATTTTAATATGAGCGAAGATAACCGTGATAAAACGGTATTTGATTACTTATTACCAGAGCTTGAGAAGAGAGATTTAGCATATTTACACGGCGGTATTTTTGACGACAGTACAACGTTTGATTCGCTGGAAGGTAAAACGACGTCTGAATTTTTACGTGCAGGCTACAAAGGTACATTAGTAGGCGTAGGCAGCTATAGTTTTGAGTCAGCAAAAGAGGCAATTAACGATGCTAAGTTTGATTTAATCGCTATTGGTCGCCCACTTATCGCAAACCCAGATTACATTAGCAAAATTGCAAACGGTGAAGAGTTAGTACCTTACAGCGATGAAATGCTAGCTGAATTGAAGTAACAGCTAAATATTATATTTAGTTATTAAGGCACCTTAAGCTAAACCTTTGAGTGTCTTTTTTTGTACATATTCCCGCCATAAATCTTCCATATTTGTTTAACCTTTATGTAAATAAAGTTCATCCTCGTTGTCATATTTAAAATTCATACTGTGCTCGTTTTCATATTTCATAATTAAAACTAAACGGGACAACAATGTACGCTTTAAAAAACAAATCGCTATTGAGCATGGCTATTGCCATGGCGGTATCAACATCTACTTATGCTAACGACAACACCATAGAAGAAGTAACCGTTGTAGCTAAACCAACGAGCTACGCTAACAATGTTATTGAGCCTGCAATGCTTGAGCAGCAAAGTTCGGTATCGAGCATATTATCGGTTATTGATAACTTACCAGGGATTAGCATAAACGAAGGTGATGCATTTGGTGGCGACGATTGGTCTACTACAATCACTATGCGTGGTTTTAGTATTGATGGAAACCAACAACAATTAGGTATGACCGTTGATGGCATTCCCAATGGTGGCTCTAATTACGGCGGTGGTGCTAAAGCTAACCGTTACTTGGAGAGTGAAAATTTAGCAACGGTAGAAGTAGGTCAAGGTACGTCTGATATTAAGTCGGCTTCACTTGAAGCACTAGGCGGGACATTTAACTTTGTAAGTAAAGACCCAAGCCTTGAAAAAGGCACTACCTTTGCTTATACCTCAGGCAGTCACGATGCCACGCGTTATTATATTAAACACGAAACAGGCACTGTTTTTAATAACACACAAGCGTACGTAAGTTACTCGCAAACCGATACAAGCCGCTGGATTGGTTCAGGCAGTAATGGGGGCAAAGACAACCAACACGCAGAGCTTAAGTTTGTATCTAATTTTGACGATTTAACACTTACTGGTCGTTTATCTTACGATGATGTAAGCGAGACAAACTATAACAGCGTAAGCCTTGAGCAGTTTGAACAAACACCCGATTGGGATCAGCTAACATGGAATTGGATAGGAGTTCCGCATTTTGACCAAATGTTTGCAGAAGGTTGGGGAACGCTTCGTGAAAATACCTTAGGCTATTTAAAATTTGAATACGCTATTTCGCCAACTTCATTATTAACTGTTAGCCCTTATTATCATAAAAATTCAGGTCGCGGCGATTGGATCCCACCTTATTTAACAACGCCGGTTGATGAAACTGGCAACCCAACAACCGAGGGTGGCACTAATGCAGGCTCTTATGGTTTTGCTGATAGTGAAGGCAACCCGCTTGCACCCAATGCCGATTGTACGCAAAGTTTGAGCTGGCCATGGGAGTCGGGTCCTGGTTTAAATCCTGCGTGTTACAATGCAACAGCAACGCCTGTTATGTCTTACCGCCATACGCATTACAACAAAGATCGTTTAGGTGTAACGGCAAATTACCAAGCTACATTTGGTGATCACGATATCGAAGCGGGCTTTTGGTATGAGCAAAGCGAGCGTGATGAATCGCGTGATTGGCACAAAGTAATTGATGCGCGTATTTATCATCACTTTGATAGCACGCCTTACTGGACACAATACAAAAACACTTTTGATACCGATACATTCAAATGGTACCTACAAGACTCGATTAATTTTGGTGACTTAACATTAAATATTGGTGCAAAACAGTATTTAGTTGAACTACAAAAGTACGACCACTTTGCTAACGAAAGTTCAGATAAAGTAGATAGCGACTCAGACGTGTTATTTAGCGGTGGTGTATTGTATCAGCTAAATAACAGTACAGAATTATTTGCCAGCTACAGCGAGAATTTTTCAGCAATAAAAGACGGTGTACTTGAGCGAGATAGCTCAACACTTACAAACATAGAGCCAGAAACTGCCGACAACATCGACTTTGGTGTACGTTACCAAGCCGACAGATTAACCCTTACAGCAACGGCTTACAGTGTTAAGTTTGATAACCGCATTACCTTTATTGCCCCTGGTAGCGGCACAGACGGGATTGATTACACGATTGGTACAAATGGCTCGTACGTAAATGTAGGAGGCATTGACTCAAATGGGCTCGAGCTTGCAGCAAGCTATATGTTAACACCAAGCTGGAGCGTGTACTCGTCGTATACTAATAGCAGTTCTGAGTATTCATCCGATGATCCAAATGCATACGATTCACAGGGGGTAATATTAAGAGATGAAAGTGGTAACGAGGTAGCACCGAGCTTTAGAAAAGGCGACAGTATAATAGATTCATCAGAAGATTTATTTGTGGTATCTACCGATTACTTTAGCGATGGCTTTCGTGTTGGTTTATCGGCTAAATACACCGGTGAGCGCTTAGGTGCATGGCAAGACGAAGACACTCGCACGCGTAATAAAGTAGACGGCTACACCGTACTTGATTTTAATGCAGGTTATTCAACTTACGTAGATGCAGGTCCGTTTAAAGCCATTGACGTATTCTTTGTTGTTTATAACGTTACTGACAAAAGCTACTTAGCAGGTGGTACTGGTAACGGCGCTACTTATTACATTGGCGCGCCACGCACCGCAGCAGTTACATTTACCGCTGACTTTTAATTAAGTTTTAGTAATTGAATTAAAATAAAGCCCATCATTGATGGGCTTTATTATATCAAAGGGCGCAAAACGCGATGAAAACAATTATAAAAGTAACACTATTTAGCTTAAGTGTATTAGCGAGTAACTTTGCAACAGCAGCGCAAAATGTAGTGCTGGTAACGCTTGATGGAGTACGCTGGCAAGAAGTATTTAATGGGCTGATAATAGCTTAATGAATAATACTGATTTTGTTAAAAAGCCAGAGCAATTAAAGACCCAGTTTTGGGCAAAAACAGCGAATGAGCGCCAGCAATTACTAATGCCTTTTTTAACGCAAGTAGTGGCTAAAAAAGGCATTATAATTGGTGATAGAGCTAACGGCTCTACTATGTCGGTAAGTAACCCGTGGTATTTTTCATACCCTGGTTATAACGAAATACTCACGGGTGAAGTTGACGAAAATATAAATAGTAATAACAAAGTGCTCAACCCAAATAAAACTATTTTAGAGCGTTTAGATAATTTACCTGAGTTTAAAGGTAGCACAGCCTTATTTGGTAGTTGGGATGTATTCCCATACATTGTAAATACTAAGCGCAGTAACGTGTATGTAAATGCAGGTTTTATGTCAATTGAAGAGAATTTATTCACAGATGCGCCATTATTAAATGCGTTACAAAATGAAATCCCCAGTCCTTGGTATAACGTACGACTAGACAGTTTTACATATCGCTTTGCTAAAGCGTATATGTTGGCTAAAAAGCCTAAGTTGTTAGTGATAAGTTTAGGCGAAACCGATGACTTTGCGCATGATGGACATTACGATCAATACCTTAAATCGGCAAGGCAAAGTGACGCGTTTATAAAGACTTATGGGCAACCATTCAAACTACAGCAGGTTATAAAAATAACACCACACTAATTACTACTGATCACGGCCGTGGCAATAATGCCAACGATTGGCAACATCACAGCTCTAAACGTGCACTTGCTGAGCTAGAGTTAGGTGAAAATACCTACCCAGAAGGAATTGTCGGCTCTGAACATATTTGGCTTGCAGCCATTGGCCCCGCAATAAAAGGTAGTGGCTTAATTAAAACTAAAAATGAGCTTAAACAAGCGCAAATAGCGGCGACCGTTTTAAAGGCGCTTGGGCAGAATCCAAATGAAATAAATTCAAATATGGCGCCTGCTATTAGCGAGATTTTAAAATGAAGAACCTATTAAAACCATTAACCCTAACTGCCTTGGCGTTGAGTTCGGTTATTAGCGCAAGTATTACTGCCGCGCCATCTAAAATCCTATTTGGTTCGTGTGGGCATCAAGATAAAAACATACCCATATTTAATACAATTAATAAAGAGCAAGGGGATTTGTTTATATTTTTGGGTGACAATATTTACGGCGATACCAACGATATGGATGTACTTGGCGATAAGTACCAACGTTTAGGGGCAAAGCCTGGTTTTAAAACGTTAAAAGCGCAAACGCCTATTATTGCTATATGGGATGACCACGATTATGGCCAAAACGATGCCGGTAAAGAGTATCCGCATAAAGAGCAATCACGCCAAATTATGCTTAATTTTTGGGATGAACCTGCGAACTCAGCGCGTCGCACTCGCCCTGATGGAATTTATACCTCGTACATGTATGGTGAAAATGAGCAAACCATACAAGTAATAATGCCTGATTTACGTTGGAATCGTGATGCGCTAAACCATGTAGGTGAGCTTGAATACTACACTAAGCGCAAACTTAATAACCAAGGCCCGTATAGTCCCAGTGAAGTGAAGGGCGCATCAATGCTAGGTGAAGCCCAGTGGCAATGGCTTGAACAAGAGCTTAAAAAGCCTGCTGCAATAAAATTGATTGCCTCAAGCTTACAGCTTTTACCCGATTTTACAGGTTGGGAGTCATGGGCAAACTTTCCTGAAGATAGAAACCGTTTATTTGCATTGATTAAAAAGCATAAGGTAAATGGGGTCGTGATCATCAGCGGCGATACGCACTGGGGTGAAATATCAAAGTATCAGCAAAACCTTGATTACCCATTAATTGAGATGACCAGCTCAGGCTTAACTGAAAAATGGAAAGACGTAAGCCCTAACAAGCACCGAGTAGGGAATTATACTCATAACGTAAATTACGGTGATTTAAGCATAGACTGGCAGCAAACTGATCCCACTATTTCACTTAAATTAAAAGGCATTGATGGCCAAGTAATAATGCAAAGTGACTTTAGTTTATCAAGTATTAGCCCTTATAAATAAACTCACTACTACGCACAGTATATAAAATAGATGCTGTGCGTATAAAAATCTGTAAATTAGTTCTTAACTCTCTGATTTATTAAAGCCAATTACCCGTTTGCGCTACCCCTAATATTGAAAATATCTTACACTGGTTTTATCTCAAGCAAGGTCAGTGTTATATGCTAAATATTATTCAATCAAACCGCATGGAAGCCCTGCAAGCGCAGTTCCACCAGCTGTTAAAAATAAACCCATTGCAAAGCCCGTTCGACAAAGAAGTGGTGCTAGTGCAATCGCCGGGTATGTCGCAGTGGTTAAAAATAGGTTTGAGCGAAAACTTAGGGGTCGCAGCGCAGGTAGATTTTCCGCTGCCGTCGAGCTTTATTTGGCAGTTGTATCAGCAATTACTGCCAAATGTCCCTAAAGAGTCAGCATTTAATAAGCCCAACCTTGCTTGGAAACTGTTTACAATTTTACCAACCTGTATTGATGAGCCGCTATATTTGCCGCTAAAAACCTATTTAGAGGGCGATATTGACGGGCAAAAAACCTTTGCGCTATGCGAAAAAATAGCCGATGTGTACGACCAATATTTAATGTACCGACCGCATTGGATAGCCACATGGGATAGCGGCAAAGATGAGCTTGATGACGTAGATGTAGCCATTGCCCCATGGCAACCTGATTTATGGCGACGCATTGTAAAGCTAAGCCAAGAACTTGGGCAAAGCCAATTTCATCGCGCTAACATGCAAGGGCAATTACTTGCAGCACTTGAAACTATGGATAATAGCTTACTGCCACAACGCATTAGCTTATTTGGTATATCGGCGATTGCCAGCTCCCAGCTAGACGTATTTGAAGCACTGAGTAAAAAAACCGAGGTTATATTATTCTTTTTCAACCCGAGTGAGCATTACTGGGGCGATATTATAGATGAAAAAACAGCGGCTAAAATAAGCGCTAAATACGCTAAAATGCCGCTGGTGGAAGCACAACAAAAAAAACAAACCAATCCAGATGAAGAATACTACTTTATTGGTAATCCGTTGTTATCGTCGTGGGGTAAATTAGGCCGCGACTACTTTGAACAACTCGTACAGTTAGATGCCCGTTGGATTGACGGTTTTATTGATGTGTTTGACGACACCTTACTAGGGCAAGTACAAAGCGAGATTTATCAGCTTGCGTTTAAAGGTGAATCGCTGACCGATAACAAAGAGTGGTTTATAAACGACGAAGGTAAATTACCAATCAGCGCAACCGACACCAGCATTACGCTCAGCGATTGCCATACACCGCTCAGAGAAGTTGAGCGCTTGCACGACTACTTACTTAACTTATTTAATCAAAACCCAACGCTTACCCCCAAAGACATAATTGTCATGATGCCCGATGTAGGCACTTACAGCCCCTACATTGAAGCCGTATTTGGCGGAGCACAAGGCAGCCGCTTTATTCCTTACGCATTGGCCGATTTAGCCATAGAGCAAGAAAAGCCCGTGCTTAGCTCATTTGCGAGTTTAGCTAACTTACCGTTTTCGCGCTTTGGTGTGTCGGATATTCTCGATTTATTACAAGTGACGCAAATAGCCGCAAAATTTGGGCTTGAAGCACACGAGTACGAGCAAATTCAATACTGGCTTGAACGTGTAGGCGTGAAATGGGGTATAAACGCAGCGCATAAAAGCAGCTTTGATTTACCCGCTATCGACTTAAATACCTGGCAACATGGGCTCAACCGTTTATTGCTTGGCATTGCCATGCGCGACGAGCAATGCCCGTTTAACGGCATTTATAGCGCTGACGAAGTAGAAGGCATGGCACTTGATACTCTCAATAAGCTCGTGCACTTTATTGATGTACTGCAAAGCTTTAAAGAGCAGCTAACGCCCGACGATACGCTCACTAATAAAGCGCATATTTTAAGTGAGCTATTAAACGCTATATACGAAAGTGAAAGCGACGACAGCTGGGATTTATTAGTGCTGCAAAATGTGCTCGAAGAGTTACAAAAACACCACGACAACGGCGATTACAGTAAAGCGGTTTCGCAGCGTATTGTTAGTTACTTAATTAAACAAGGCATTCAAGAAAAAGGCGTAGGGCAGCGATTTTTGGTCGGCCAAGTAAACTTTTGTACGCTTATGCCCATGCGCGCCGTGCCATTTAAAGTGGTGTGTATGCTGGGCTTAAACGATGCCGACTACCCACGTAACGTACAACCCATTGGTTTTGACTTAGTGCCTTATTCTAAAAAGCAAAAAGGTGACCGATCACGTAAATTAGATGACCGCTACTTATTTTTAGAAGCACTACTGAGTGCCCGCGACAACTTATACATGAGTTACATTGGTCGTTCGTGTTTTGATAACCAACCGCGTATGCCATCAACCCTTGTAAGCGAGCTGTTAGAATATATTGGGCGTAGCTTTGTATTAAGCGATAAAAGCGAAAAAACACTGCCCGCATGTCTAATTAATCAGCAGCATTTACAGCCCTTTAATAGTCATTATTATTTAGCCGATGAGCAAGCCAATACTGTGCTGAGTAACCACAGTTACAATCCAATTTGGCTGCCAAGTGAGTCAATTAAACCACAGCCGGTTATTGCGCTTGATGTTGTTGTGCCAGAGCAGCTAGATCTCGATGTGTTTATTAAAAGTGTGTGCAGCGCACAAGAGAGCTTTTATCAACAAACATTGGGCTTACGCCTGCCACAATTTAACGAAGTAGCAAAAGACGAAGAACCCTTTAGCCTAGATGCGCTGCGCCGTTATTTTTACCTTGATGAAATACTTAAAGCCAATATAAACGAGCAACCCCTAAGTACCGAGCAAATACTGCAGCGGGGTGAGTTACCTCAAGCCAATGTAGGCAGCCTCATATTTGAGAGTATGGAGCACCGAGTTGACGCGCTTGCAGGGCAAGTCAAAGAGCACATTAAAGGCGGAAAAAGTGAGCCGATAGAAGTTTTGCTTACCATTGAAGGCACCAAAATAGAGGGCTGGCTCAATCATGTGTATTTGCAAAAACAAGTGTTTTACCGCAGTGCAAGTATTAAAGCGAAAGATTTAATTAAAGGCTTTATTTATCACCTCGCAGCGCAAAGTATGGATCAACAAGTAGAAACGTTGCTACTTGGGCTTGATAAGCAAATTACCTTTGCGCCCATAAACAAAGCCGATGCGGATGCACTATTAGCCGATTGGTTTGAGTTATACAAAGCGCTGCGCGCAGAGCCTGTGCCGTTTTTTCCGGTAAGTGGTTATGAATACGTTAAAAGCCGCGGCGATATAACAAAAGCAATGAGCAAATTTAGCCCGCAATACATAGGGCGAGGCGAGGGCGAAAACCCGTATATTCGCTTAACGGTGCAATCGCTAAACGACTGCCAAGAAGAATTTATAAAATGGAGTGATAAATTGCTCACGCCTTTATTTGAACACGCAAAGGAGAGTGACCATGCAAGCGCTTAATCCTCTTACTATGCCGCTCATTGGTCAAAGTTTAATAGAAGCCAGTGCGGGTACTGGTAAAACTTATACCATTACGGGGCTGTATTTACGTTACTTACTAGGTATGCAAATAGAAGGTAAGTTAAGTACGCCGCTCAGTGTTGAGCAAATTTTGGTTGTAACCTTTACCGACGCCGCCACCCAAGAAATTAAAGACCGCGTACGCAGCCGAATTATTGCTGCGCGCGACGCATTGCTTGGGCAAGACCCAAACGACGAACTCATTGAAGGCGTAATTGCCAAAATTGATGATAAGCACCGCGCGTTTGATTTGCTCGATGCAGCTGCTAAATCAATGGACGAAGCCGCTATTTTTACTATTCATGGCTTTTGTCAGCGGATGCTAAAACAACATGCGTTTGAGTCGGGAGTGGCGTTTAATCTCGAATTTATTTTAGATGAGCGCGATATATTACTTGAAACCATTAAAGATTTTTGGCGTGCGTTTGTATACCCACTTAACAAAGAACGCACCGATGCTATTTTAGATGTATTTGCCGCACCAGAGGCTTTATTCGCTCAAGTGGCGAGCATTTTAAATAAAGCTAATGCGCACATTACGCCACAAATAAAATTAGATGATGTGTGGAAAGCCCGTGACGAGTACATAACACGTGTACCTGCATTTAAAAAAGCGGTGTTAGAGCAAGAGTTTATCGGTGCTATTAAAGGCTCGGGTTTAAGCGGGTCTAAAACGCCAGCACGAAAAGGCAGCCTTAGTGCGCTTGAGGCATTTTGTTTAGGCGGCGATTTGTTTTTTGAATTTGGCACTAACAAGTATTCGTTTGAAGTGTGGAGTACAGAAAACCTAAGCGATGCAGGTAATTATAAAAAAAATCAGCCATTATTTGTGCATCCATTACTGAGTCAGTTTGACGAGCTTGCCGCACTTAATAACACCATAAACCAAGGGCTCAAAATAGCGGTTGTACAACATGCAGCACGCTGGGTAAAAGCCGCAATAGTTAAGCGCAAGCAAGAGCAAAGCGTGATCACCCCAGATGACTTATTGACCAATTTACACAGTGCGCTTAATAACGAGCAAGGCGACGTACTAGCGCAAAAAATTGCGCAGTTATTTCCGGTTGCCATGATTGATGAATTCCAAGATACCGATCCGATTCAGTACGGTATTTTTAGTAAAATTTATGGGCAACAAAATACCACGCTTGCCATGATAGGCGACCCCAAGCAGGCTATTTATGGCTTTAGGGGCGCGGATATTTTTACATATATTGGCGCAAAAGAAGCTGTACAGGCTGATCAGCAATTTACGCTGGGTACTAACTTTCGCTCAAGCACCGATATAGTAAATAGCGTTAATAGTTTATTTGGCAAACACGCTAACAGCTTTATTTATAACGACGCCATACCGTTTAACGCAGTAGCTGCTAAAGGCAAAACAGCGGATGACTCTTTTTTAATTGATGGCAAACCCGCGACCGCATTCGAATTTAATGTATTTGTAGATGAAGCCGCCGATGAAAAAAACAAACCAACCAACAAAGGTGTAGGGCAAGCACATTTAGCCACTCACTTTGCTAATAAAATAGTGACCCTGCTTGAAAAAGCAAAACAAGGGGATGCGTGTATTGGCAGTAACCCTGTTAGCGCTGCCGATATTTGTATATTAGTGCGCGACCGTGTTGAAGCACAAATAATGAAAAAAGCACTAGGTGATGCCAAAATAGCCAGTGTGTATTTATCGCGCGAGAGCGTTTTTAGCCAAGAGCTTAGCCATCACCTACTTAACTTTTTAACAGCGCTGCATGGTCAATATGACGAGTCATTGCTTCGCGGTGTTTTAGCAGGTCCGCTATTTTGTTTAAGTTATAACGAAATATACGCACTCGCTGATGATGAAAATAAATGGCAAGACTACTTAAACTTTTTTGCACAACTTAGCCACATTTGGAACAAGCAAGGCGCTATGGCAATGCTTGAGCGCTTAATGAGCCATAACCAGCTTAGTGCTAAATGGCAAGGGTTAGGATATAACGTTGAGCGTTGGCTGACAGACTTTAGGCACTTGGGCGAAATACTTCAGCAAAAACAAATAGAGCTTGAAGGCACGCTGCGCTTACTGCGATGGTTTGCACAAAAGGTAAGCCAACAAGACGGTGAAACAGTACAAGTACGCCTAGAAAGTGACGCCAACTTAGTTAAAATTGTCACTATGCATGCCTCAAAAGGGCTTGAATACCCTTTGGTATTTATGCCGTTTGCCAGTGGCTATCGCGAAACAAAAGAAGCGCTTTATCATAATAATGGCAAGCTAGTTTACGATTTAAGTAAAGACGAAGATGCCCTTCAAAAAGCAGAACAAGAGCGCCTAGCTGAAGATTTACGCCTGCTTTATGTAGCACTTACTCGCGCTGTGCATTTTTGTGCGCTGGGTGTTTATAACATAGGGCAAGGGCAAAGTAGCCGTTTAGCAATGCAAAGTAGTGCACTTGGACATGTTTTATTTGCAGGGCTTGAACTTGCCAGTAGCCAAACATGGCGCACGCATTTAAGTGAGTTTTGCGACGCTAACAGCGCGATGAGCTATCAGCAATTTACCTCACAAACGTTATTAGAGCAGGGAACACTTTGTTTTAATAACAGTGAAAGTGCGCAGCAAACGTTAAGTGTTAATAAAGTAACGGCAAATATTGAGCGTAACTGGCGAGCAACTAGCTTTAGTGCATTGAGCTTTAAAAAACACAGCGACCAATTAGCCCCAGGGCGAAGTGATGAAGATCACGAAAAAGACGAGTTTGCAGTGCAAGAGGACGAACTACCATCACCTTATAGTTTTCCTAAAGGGGCAAAGCCGGGTAGCTGTTTACACGAAATATTTGAACAAATAGATTTTACTAGCCCAATAGTTCACCCAACTAATACCGAGCAAAACTTATCTGAGGTAGTTAAGCGCAGCCTTGAAAAATACCACATAGGTGAGCAATGGCGAGAAGTGGCTGAAAAGTGGGTACTTGATGTTCTTGCGTGTCCCCTAGATAACAGCTCTTTAAAAAACAGCCTTCTTTCATTGGGTGTGCTTGCCCCCAATGATTGCCTAGTCGAAATGGAGTTTAATTTACCCCTTGAGAGCTTAAGTGCACCTAAGCTAAACGAAATGCTGGTGAAACATTTTGGCTTTACGCAAAGTAAGCTTGAATTTTCACAAGTAAAAGGCCTGTTAAAAGGCTTTGTCGATTTAATATTTTGCTACCAAGGCAAATATTATATTTTAGATTATAAGTCTAATTATTTAGGTAGCACGCCAGCTGATTACGAGAGCGACATGCTTGAGCAAGCGATGAGCAGTCATCAGTATCATTTACAGTATTTAATCTACACGGTAGCGCTGCATCGTTTATTAAAACAACGTATAGCTGATTACTCGGTAGAAACCCATTTAGGCGGTGTGTATTATACTTTTTTACGTGGGATGCCGGCAGGGCAAGGCGTGTACTTTAAAAAGCTAACTGAAGAACAAGTGATTATTTTAGATGGCTTATTTAGCCAAGGAGCCATGCTATGAGCGATTTAAATGAACAACCTGGCTTGTTTGACGATATAGACGAGACACTTAATAATGAAGCAGCAGAGCCTCTTACTTCAAAAAATGTAGCACAAGATGCCCCATTAGAGGACATTGTGTTAAATAATACGATTATCGAAGTACCGTTACTTGAGTATTTATTAGCGCAAAATCGACTACGTGTAGTTGATGTTAAACTCGCAGAATTACTGTGTGCTAATGACATTGAGCAACCTCATAATGAACTGTTTTATATTATTTTATTACTGTGCTTATCGCAGCAAAGCCAGCATAGCTGCCTAACTTTAAATGAGGTTGATTGGAATAATCCTTTTAACTTACGCAATAGTGACTTTAATAAACTCGATGGCAATGTACCCAATACGCTAAGCCCGTTTGGTGATGACTTTAACGTACACACAGCGCTTAGTTATTTACAAAGCCATGAAAGCGTAGGCGAAAATAAACCACTGCAACTATTTAACGAGCGACTTTATTTTGCGCGGCTTGCCGGTTATGAGCAAACACTCGCAGATAGATTACTAAGTATGAGCGAGCGAAAGCTCAATATTAACAACGAAGTATTGGCTGAACTTTTAAATACCTATTTTCCTGCAGATTCTGCAATTGAAACTGATTGGCAAAGAGTGGCATGTGCGATTGCCGCCACCAAAGGCTTTAGCGTGATCACGGGTGGTCCAGGTACCGGTAAAACCACCACAGTGACTAAGTTACTGGCTATTTTACAGTCGCTTTATAAAACCGCACCACTTAGTATTAAGCTGGTGGCCCCTACAGGTAAAGCCGCTGCACGTTTAAGTGAGTCTATTTTGGGCGCTAAAAATAAGCTCACAACGATTCCTGATGATATAAAAACGCTGATACCGCAAAGCGCTCAAACTATTCATCGCTTATTGGGCGTAAAACCGTTTACTAATAAATTCAGACATAACAAAAGCAATCCGCTGCATTTAGATGTGCTGATTATTGACGAAGCCAGTATGGTCGATTTATCGCTGATGGCTAAATTAATAGAAGCACTGCCTACGCATGCGAGATTAATACTCCTAGGTGATAAAGATCAGCTTGCCTCGGTAGATACCGGTAGCGTGATGAGTGATTTATGCCAAGGTTTAACACTTGGGCAAACGCCACGCTACTCGCAAGCACGTTGTGATGAGCTAAATAGCTTATGTTTTAATAATGAGCCTAAGCTCGTAGCGCAAAGTACGAGTGAATTTAAACTCGCAGATTGCGTTGCTTTTTTACAGCACAGTTATCGATTTGATGTACAAAGCGGCATTGGTCAACTCGCACTTGCGGTAAATACCAATAACACCGGTATTTTAAATTACGTAGAGCAAGAAAGTACTGAAGGGCGTTTTAACGATGTAATTTTAGATTACGACTTTGTAGCAAAACCAATTGAAAAGCTTGTTAAAAGTGCAGCAAGTCATTATGCAAAATACCTTAACTTAATTGCCCAAGGTGCAGATGTTGCACAGGTGCATACTGCTTTTGCTAGTTATCAGCTTTTAGCTGCGGTACGAGAGGGCGATTACGGCGTGCATAGCTTAAATCAGCGAATAGAGCGCGTATTGCAACAGCAAGGTTTAATTACCGTAAGCCCTAATACTCATCATTATACAGGCATGCCTATTATGGTGAGCCAAAACGATTACCAGCTTAAGTTATTTAACGGCGATATTGGTATTTTAATGCCCGATGAAAGTAATCAGCTCAAAGCCATATTTATTGACGAGCAAGGTAATCAACGAGCATTTTCGCCAGCACGACTCCCTGCACACGATAAAGTATACGTAATGACTATTCATAAATCACAAGGTTCAGAGTTTAGTTACACCGCTATGGTACTGCCACCGCTAAAACAAGCGCGCATGGGTATTAACAGGCAATTAGTGTATACGGGAATAACCCGTGCTAAAAATACCTTTGAGCTGGTGGCAGACAAAAAAGTACTGCAACTAGCAATGAATAAAAGCGTATCAAGAGCATCTGGTTTGTATGAAAGGTTACAAGTTTAAGCTTAGTTTGAATTTTTTATTAATAATTTAGCTTCAAACTGCTTGTTATTTATCGCGTTATTATAAATGTCTTCTATACTAAAGTTAATTTTATATTGAATGTATTTGGGCGTGTTGATTTTTGGTGGCTGAATTTGCAGCAGTGTGTTTGGTTTTTAGGCAAGGCAGAGCCTATGTAGTGTGGTTATTCCCCATAAATAGGCGATAACGTAGTATAAATACCAAACATACGCTGCCCTTTGGGTTCTTTCTAGGGACGATTAATTCTTTGTTGCCTACATGGATGTAGGTAAGGGGCGCGAGCAGGACGCGGAAGCTTTGCTCGGTTTTTACTTAGCCCACTAGGTTACAAACCTCGCGCCGTGATTTAATCGCCCCTAGATTGAACAAATTTCAATCCACAAAGGTCAACACGCCCAAGTAAGGATATTAATGTTTTTTTCTAAAAATAAACAAAACGAAATAGCTTCTCTAAAAGCTGAACTTTACCCATTACAACAAGTATGGGAAGGGCTTTACCGAGAGATGTTAGTACTGAACATTCTCTATGATGGCAGAATTTCGCACGCCAATGATAGGTTTTTAGAAAACTTAGGCTACAACGAAGACGATCTTACTAATAACTCTTTTGATGATTTTATTACTGAGTCATCTCGTCAATCTTCAGAATTTAAAAGCCTACAGCAAGCTATAAAAAAAGAAGGACATTGGGGCGGTGCATTACAAATTGCGCGCGGTGATGGTAAAGCTGAATGGTTACGTTTAATAGTACATCCTGTAAAAGGGGAGCAAGATCAGTTGCTCTATTTTTCTATATTCGGGAGTGTGCTTACAAAAACAATTACGGCTTCCCGCGAGCAAAGCGACACTATCAAAGCGATATATCGCTCTATGGCAGTAATTGAATTTGATTTAGAAGGCCATGTTTTAAAAGCAAATGAGCAGTTTTTATCAGCAATGGGTTATCAAGAAAGTGAATTAATAGGAAAACACCATCGCACATTTTGTGAAGCTTCAGAGTATAATTCCCAAGAGTATCAACAGTTTTGGGCTAAATTAAGAGAAGGACAGTTTATAGCGGAGCGCTTTAAGCGTGTTGATAAATACGGCAATGTTGTATGGTTAGAAGCGTCATATAACCCAATCTCAAATGACGTGAATGAGCTTTATAAAGTAATGAAGTTTGCAACAGTTATTACAGAGCAAGTAAATCAAGAAATTGCGATATCTCAGGCTGCCGAAATTGCTTATAGCACCTCAACCCAAACTGATAAAAAAGCAGAGCAAGGCGCGAGCGTTATACAAGATACGGTTACAGTAATGACCGAGCTTGCTATTAACATGGAGCAAGCTGCAAGTGAAATTTCAGCGCTTGATCAGCAGTCGCAACAAATATCGAGTATTGTACAAAGTATTAGTAGTATTGCAGAGCAAACCAATTTGTTAGCATTAAATGCCGCAATTGAAGCGGCTAGAGCTGGCGAGCAAGGTCGAGGCTTTGCTGTGGTTGCAGACGAGGTTCGACTGCTTGCATCGCGTACATCAAAAGCAACAGAAGAAATAGTAGAAGTAGTACAGCGTAACCAATCACAAACCCAAAATACGGTGGCTGTAATAGAAAAAGGTAAAGAAAAAGCAGAGCAAGGTTTAGCACTATCTAAAGAGTCGGGTGATGTGATGCAGGAAATTCAGCAAGGCGCACAAGAAGTTGTGAATGCGATTGGGCAATTTACCAGTGAACTCAAAGCTAACGGCTAGATTAGTTACGTCCTTATTCTAAAGCGGGCACCTTTACCGGTACCCGCTCAACCTAACCCCCCTCAATATTACTCTCGAAACACCCCTGATAATTTTAAATTTAACAACTATTCTTTATTAACCCATTAAATAACAAGTAATAAGTTTCTTCATTCCTATAAATGATAATAAATTGTTGCATTTTTGTTCTTTGTTCCTAATACTGATGAACGCCAAGGCTGACAAGCCCTAGTATGAATACCTTAAATGATAATAAAATATTACGCACACAACATTAAGGAATTGTATGAACAACACTAAGCGCACACACACATTAATTAAACCAAGTCACCTAATTGGTGCTGGGCTTGCTATGCTAATGAGCTTTTCTGCTGCGAGTAAAGACTACAAAATTATATTAATTCACGGGTTACAAACTTCGCAAATAACCAATAAGTCGGGTAGTGATGTAATTAATGACGGTGAAACATATTGGCAATCGTACTGGAATAATCGTGCAGATGAGCGAATTGATTGGCCTGCTTATGAGCGAATTGAAGATAAAATTGCTACCGATTGGGTGTGGCCAAAGTTAAAGCAAATTTCACGCTCTAATTTATGCAGTGATGGCTGTGTATTTGTAACACATTCAACAGGCGACTTAGTTGCACGCCATATTATTGATAACCAAGAAAACTGGTTAGAAAACGCAGGCTTACAGCCGCTTAATATTGTTGCGACGTTTGATTTAGCAGGCGCGGGTGGTGGAAGTGAGCTTGCAGATGTAGCAGTTAGTGCTTTAACTGGTGCATCATGGAACTTTGCGGTCGATGCAGCACTCAAATGGTGGCTAGGGAGCGATGTAACCGAAGCTGTTGGTGTATTACACGATTTAAAAGTGAATAATGCCCGTAAAATATCGCCATTTCCTGATGCACGTACACCTCGTTTACGCTTTGTGGCAGATGGTAATGCGTATTTAGGTTTAACAGGTGGATTTTTAAAAGGTAATGATGATTCGGTTGTAGCATCGCACTCTTCATGTGGTGCAAGTTCGGCTGGCTCGTTTGGAAGTTGTAGCAGCAGTATTGATACAGATGGCCATTTAAAATCGCAAGGTGATGCTGTTAGTAGCTTTATGCCAAATCATTATCCAATGATGATGAGTGACAGTTATAGCCATAACGAAATACATAACGCGCAGCGTAAAGGTAATGTCACAATAGCCATGAATAACGTAAATGTTGAAGGTAATAACGTAGGGTTTAATACGTTTGATAAAACTACAGGTAGTTGGTTTTGGAAAAAACAATATCGTTATATTAAGGATTCAAATAATTTAAGTGCATCAGCACTTATTTATAATGTGATTCCATAACATAGAAGGCGTGTAGTTATACCAATCTGCATAAATCTTTGATCAATTTAACGAATTAAATTCCACTATAACGTCGTTAAAATTTTTTTATTTACGACTGCATGGATGCAGGAGGTAGAGCAATGCAGGGAGCAATTGCCGAGAACAACTAGATACAAAAATTTTAGCCTAGTTCTAGCGTAATTTTCTTAACGTTAAATAAAGCAGGTTGGTATTAAAAACTATACGCCTTATAAAAGATTGAAATATAAAAATGAAAAAATTTTATGTCGTTGCTTTAATTATTAGCACTATTTTATTCTCGCTATGGTTGACTGGTAAAAATGATGCTCATAAAGTTGCTGAGCCAATAAAACCACAGATTAAACACAGCGCGAACGCACCTGACTTATCGCCTGTAAAAGTGATCCCTATAGATGTGCCTAAAGCTAAAAAACCACAATCAAAAAAGCAAATTGCGTTTAATGAAGACCTAACAAAAGCAGCGCAGCAAGTGGTGATGCAATACGAAAGTGCACTTAAGTTTCCTCCTTATTCTCAACCTCTAAGTCCTTTAGATGAAGATCGATTAAAGCCAAATCAATTTTATCCTGTGTCGAGCCCCATAGGTGAAAGCGGCGATGCTTTAACGGTAAGTCTCAAACAATATCGTTTTGTATATCCAGAAGAAATAACAATAAAGGTAAGCGCTCAAGGGCTTGGTAAAGTGGTCGTTGAACTTGCAAATACTGATACAAAGGAAGTATTAAATACCCATACGGGCAATGCGCGTGACGGTGAGGCAATTATTACATTTGAAGAAGATGAAGATTACCCTCGTAGTTTGCAAGTGTATGTTCAGGGCGATGTTGACGGTAAAAAAGTACCCGTAGTTGCGCAAATTCAATATATGCCATCAAGTGCTACTTTAACAGGTTTTGAAATTGCTTATGCTCAAAATGAAAACATGGTTATGCCAGCTAATTTAACGGTGATAAAAAGTGGTTTGTATCGTGTTAGGGCGAATTTATATAGTGGTGATACACCACTTGCCCATTTGGTATCTAAGGAACGCTTAACACAAGGGAGCCAAACCGTAGACTTAAAAGCTCATTGGTCAGTATTACCTAAGGGCGTTACCGATATGCGCTTAAGTGACTTTATAATAGAAAGAATGTCGCCAAGCCCAGGTGAGCGTAACAGCTTTGGGAATAGTGAAATAAGCCATTTTGATATAAACGATTTCTCGTACGACAGTTTACAGCAGTTGCCGTATCAGACTAATGCACAAGAAAAGTTAAGTTTAGAGTTTTTACAAGGCCTAGCTGAGAGTTAAAAATAGAACGCAAGGCTGAATTGGTAAATTTAAGGGGGTTGTACATAAATACAACCCCCTTAAATTTGTTAGCCTAGATATGTTAGCTTAGATTTATAGTAACTACACTTGGCGCTTCTTGTTCATCAAGCTCATTAGTAACAGGCACTTTAGGAATGTCTGGCTTATCAAGAGCTATATCGCCACCATCAATGACTTCACCGGTTTGTAAGTTTTTAAAATCAAACAAATCAGCATCAGCTAAGTGTGAAGGCACGACGTTTTGCATTGCTGTAAAAATACTCTCAATACGACCTGGATGCTCAGCATCCCATTTAGCGAGCATTGCTTTTGTATGTTTACGCTGTAGGTTTTCTTGCGAACCACATAGGTTACACGGAATAATTGGATAACCTTGTGCAAATGCGTATTGGCTTATATCGCTTTCTTTACAGTATGCAAGTGGGCGAATAACCATATGCTCGCCGTTATCACTCATTAATTTAGCCGGCATACTTTTTAGTTTTCCACCGTAAAACATATTTAAAAACAACGTTTCAATCATGTCGTCACGATGGTGGCCAAGGGCTATTTTAGTTGCGCCTAACTCATTTGCTGTGCGGTATAAAATACCACGACGCAGTCGTGAGCAAAGTGAACAGGTTGTTTTACCTTCAGGAATAATGTCAGTAACAATGCTGTAGGTATCTTCTTCTACAATTTTGTATTCTACATTTAATTTATCAAGATACTGGGGTAAAACGTGCTCAGGAAACCCTGGTTGTTTTTGATCTAGGTTTACAACAACGAGATCAAACTTTATAGGTGCTACACGTTTTAAATGTTGAAGCATTTCAAGCATTGTGTAGCTGTCTTTGCCACCTGATAAACACACCATTATACGGTCACCTTCTTCAATCATATTGAAGTCCATAACGGCTTGACCAGTTTGGCGACGTAAACGCTTTTGTAGCTTATTTAAGTTAAATTGAGCTTTAGCTTGATCTGAGTGTGACAATTACGCCCCCTAGTAAAACAATACAGCAAAGTTATTTGCTAAAAATAAAGGGGCGTATTATACCCAAACCACCTGAATATGCGAGTTTAGGATGTAATTAAACACGGTATTTTTAGCAAGTAACAAACTGGATGTTACTTGCTAAATTTTTAATTAATCTAGTTTCTTTGCCATCGGGCTTACGTAACCATCGGGCTTGAGTGCCAGTACATCGCAGTCAAGGCTATCAATTACATGCTCTGCTGTATTACCTACTAAAGCGGCACTTAAGCCTGTACGACCAACGGTACCAATAACAACTAATTCGCTATTTAACCGCTTAGCTACATCAGGGATTACATCCTCTGGTAGGCCTTCTTCAATAAAACATTGCTCTTGGCTTAAATTAAACTCAGCAGCAAGTGCATTGGTTGATTCAATGTGGTGCTTTTTTACTGATTCGTTATAAAGTCCAGGGTTAAACTCAGGAATTTCAATTGCTATATTTATGGGCGTTGCAGGATAAGCATTAACTAAATTAAGTTTTGCGTTGGCAAGTTCACATAAAAATTGTGCGTCTTTAATTACCCGTTTATTAAGTGCTACATGTTCTTCGTTTTCACTAACCGCATTCACAGCAGCTAAAATATTACCGTTTTCTGGCCATGCCATTTCTTTAACAAACAACACCGGGGCAGGGCATTTTCGTACTAAATGCCAGTCGGTAGGGGTGAAAATAACGGATTTAAGTGCACCATGTTGATGTGTGCCTTTAATTACTAAATCGTACTTTTGATCAATTACAGTATCGATTATGGCTTCATAAGGACGGTTATGCCAAACCACTTGGGTGTCAATATCTATATCTTTGTAAGGTGAAACCAAATCGTTAAGCCATAGCTGGCGATCTTTTAGTACGGCATCACGCATTGCTTCGCGTTCATCGCCAGATAGCATCGTTGTCATTTCATAAGAGAAGTCGTAAACCGTCATAAAGGCGGTAATACTTGCGCCAGATTTTTTGGCTAAGTCTATTGAACGTGATAAACCGTGTTGATCGTCTTTGGTAGGGTCAATAACCGCAATAATGCGTTTAATAGTGTTCATATGCTACTCCATTTGCCTAACGGGTGTACAATTAGTGTAACGCAAATATAAAACAGTTAAAGGGGTAGCATATAAATTGTTGTTCTAAATCAAACTATTTAATTTAGCGAGGCTTAACGATTGCTGCCGTTTTAGCTAAGGCATCGTTATCTAAAATAGTAATAAATTTACCTTCTACTTTTATTAAGTCCGCTTTTTGAAAACGGCTTAATAAACGGCTAATGGTCTCTACGGTAAGGCCTAAGTAGTTACCTATTTCACCACGAGTCATGGTAAATCTAAATTCTTTACGCGAAAAACCACGTTCACCAAAACGCTCTGATAAGTTATAAATAAAACTAGCTAAGCGTTCTTCTGCTGATTTTTTATTGAGTAATAACAGCATTTCTTGATCGTATGTAATTTCGCTGCTCATCAAGCGCATTATTTGTTGACGAAGTTTTGGTAATTTACCAGCAAGTTCGTCAAGGGTATCGAATGGTATTTCGCACACCATTGACGTTTCGAGTGCTTGCGAAAAACTCTGGTGCGCCATTTTGCTTATCGCGTCAAAGCCTACTAAGTCACCCGCTAAATGAAACCCGGTTATTTGCTCATCACCTTGCTCTGATAATGTGTACGATTTAAATGAACCTGAACGTACTGCATAAATAGCTTGTAAAGGGGCGCCTGATTCAAATAAGTAGTCGCCTTTATGGAGTGGTTTTTTTCGCTCAATAATTTCGTCTAGCTTATCCATTTCTTGGCCATTGAGAGAAAATGGCAAGCACAATTGACTAATACTGCAGTTATTACAGCTAATAGCACAATTACCTTTAGCGCGACTTTGAGAGAAATCCATAATTTAATCCGTTTAAATTTTTATACACACGACTGCAAAATAACCATAAAAGGTTAATACTGCGAATAGGTTACTGTATCAGCTTGTCAGTTGCAATTATCAATAAGTAGATACCATACCAGATTATAACACTGCCCAATACAATTCGGGTCCAAGGGTGGTTAATAATACTATTTAGTTTTTGTGCGGTAACGCCTAACGTGATCATTGCGGGGAAAGTACCCAAAGCAAAACAAAGCATCACTAAAGCACCGTCTAGGGCACTTGGGCTAGTCATCGCCCATGTAAGTGCTGAGTAAACAAGTCCACATGGAAGCCATCCCCACAAAGCACCGTAACCTAGAGCTTTAAAAGGGGAGTTAATAGGCATTAAGTATTTATTTAGCTTAACAATGTGTTGCCACACTAAGGTTTTACCAATTTTTTCTAACCATTGCAACGTAGGACCCAGGCGCATTATATACACGCCGACTAGGAGCATAAAAATAGCTGCAATGAATGAAAGTGCTAAAGAAAAAGATGTGTTTTGCCTAGCAAATTGGCTGCTAATACCAGCAACAAGTGCACCTGCTGCCATGTAGCTCAGTGCACGCCCGGTATTATAGGCAAATGAATAGGTAAATGTTTTGCGTTTATCACTTGCCAGTTGTAATGAGCTTGCAATACCGCCGCACATGGCAATGCAATGACCGCTACCTATTAGCCCCATTAAAAATGCGCTGGTATAAAGAGGGTCAATCATTACTTTTGTTATGTTGCTCTTTGTCGTCTTCAAACAAAATACTATGACCTTGCTTATTTAAATCAGAAAACTGCTCACTTTTTACGGCCCAAAAGAAAACGCCTATAGCAATAATGACAAACAAAATGGCAATGGGGATCAAAATGTAAATTATGCTCATAACTTTAATAGCCTTAGTGAATTACTAATCACAATAATTGAGCTGGCAGACATGCCAATAACAGCCATCCACGGAGCGACTAAGCCCAGCGCTGCCAATGGTAATATGGACGCATTATACAATAAAGACAGCGCAAGGTTTTGCTTAATAATTCGTCTGGTTTGTTTTGCCACATTGAGTAAATGATCAATTGAAGCTAAATCGCTATTAAGGAGCACTACATCGGCGCTATTTTTTGATATGTCAGCACCGGTTTCCATAGCAATAGATAAATGTGCACTGGCAAATACAGGACTGTCATTTACGCCATCGCCCACCATTGCAACTACTTCGTTTTGTGACGCCCATTGTTCAACGGCTGTTTGTTTATCTTGTGGCGAACATCCAGATTGCACACTTCCAAGGTTGAGCTGTTTAGCTACTTTTTGCCCTGCATCTGATGCGTCACCAGTTAACATATGACACGTTAAATTTTGCGATTGAAGTGAGTCTATAAGCTTTTTAGCATCGTTTTTTACTTTATCAATAAAGTAAAAACGTGCAACAACCTGCTTATTTATATACAAGCTTGCTTGTGCATTTGATTTTTTGCTATCAAACCAACCACTTTTACCAATCGCATAATGATTGTTTGCATCTTGTGCGCTAATTCCCAGACCTGGATGCACTTCAACGTTATCAAGAGTGTGGTGAGCAGGAGTAATTTCATCAAATGCGCTGGCTATAGGGTGTTCAGAATAACGCTCTAACATAGCTGCTATATCTAGCACTTGCGCTTTTGTGTATTGCTTATCGAGTATATCTACTTCATCTAGGCTAAATTTACCTTGAGTAAGTGTGCCTGTTTTATCAAACGCAAATAACGTAATTTGTGAGAGTGTTTCGAGCACATGCGCTTGTTTTATTAATACGCCTTTACGGGTCAAGGTTGCAACCGCGCATGTAAGTGCGGTTGGTATGGCTAAACTCAGGGCACATGGGCAGGTAGCAACTAAAACCGAAATGGTGATCCAAAATGCGTGTTCAGGGTCAATTTGGTACCAGCCAATAGCTGTAAGTGAAGCAAATATAAGCAGGCACGCTATAAACCATTGCGCAACTTTATCTGTAATTTCAACCAGTTTAGGGCGTTTAGTTAATGCGTTGTGTTGCAAGCGGATAATTTGATTTAAAAGGGTATTTTGGCCAATTTTATTAATTTTTATTTCAATAACGCCGTCGTGGTTAACGCAACCGGCGTAGACATTGTGGCCGATAAATTTTGTAACGGGTTGGTGTTCGCCCGTCATCATTGATTCATCAACCGTAGTTTTACCCTTTATAAGCTCGCCGTCGGCAGGAATTGTTTCACCCGCTTTAATGAGTACTACGTCATTAAGTTTTAGTTTTTTGGCTGCAATTATAAGTTCTTCACCACTGTCGTTAATGGTGCGGGCTGTTAATGGCAATAATTTTTGTAAGTTAGCAGTAAATTCGCTCGCTTTTAAACGCGCTCTAAATTCAAGATACTTACCTAATAAAAGTAAAAAGGTAAACATGCATACAGATTCAAAATATACTTCGCCGACTTGCATAAATGTGGCGTAACAACTTGCGCCAAACGCACCAAAAATAGCCAGCGATACGGGTAAATCCATATTGAGCTGTTTTGCTTTTAAGCCATTTATGGCGTTGGTTAAAAAGGGCAGTGCGCTATATAAAATAACCGGAGAGGCAAGTACTAAGCTGATCCATCTAAAATACTGCTCAAAATTGCTGTCCATACCTGAAAACATGCCAAAGTACATGGCAAACGCAAACATCATAACTTGCATGGTCATTAAGCCTGCAACACCTAAGCGGCGAATATAGGCTTTGGCAGTTTGTTGCTTTTGTTGAGCTTCAATATCTGATTGAAATGGGTAGGCTTTATAACCAATTTTGGCTAAGGAAGTAATAATTTCACTCAATGGGGTGCTGGTTTTATCCCATTGGATCATCGCGCGGTTGGTGGAAGTATTTACATCAACCCGTTTTACAGTCTTTAAGTTTAAGAGTTGTTTTTCGATAAGCCACGCACACGCTGCGCAGGTTATACCTTCAACACTCAACAATACCTCTGAGATATTATCGTTAGTAGCTATAAATTCGTCTTGAATGTCTTCGTTGTCATAACTTTTTATAAATGCGAGTTGCTCAGGTACCAGTTGCTCAACTTTGCCTGCGCGAACAGTTCGGTATTTATAATAATCAGTCATACCTTGATCAACAATATTTTGCGCAACTGCTTGGCAGCCAATGCAACACATTGGCTGGGCTATATCGTCAATTATAACGTTTGCGCTAAATCCGTTTGGCACACTTTCAAGGCAATGAAAGCAAGAGTGAGACATAGTAATGATTACTTATAGTTAGGAGTAACTAAAACGGTTTCAGCCGTCGGTAGAACAATGTTTTCTTTTAGTTTCCAGCTGCCATCAATTGGCTCAATAAATACAGAATATGCACCTGGCGTATACTTATCAAGTAATGCAGTAAATTCTTGATTGGCATTAGGTGTAAGTGTGGCCTCAAAGTCATGCGCTTTAATAGTACGGTGGTAAAACGATAGTTTTAAAACATGCACGTTGCTACTGTCACCTTTTGTAAACTTAAAGCTTACACGCTCGTTGGTTACATTTAATTCGCCATGTAAGTAAAGTGCTTTTGCTTTTTCAAACTTAGTCAGTTCTAAGTTTATTGCTTTGCCTTTTTTGTAGTAGTCGTCAACAACCATATCTGGGCCGTTACCTATTGCCGTAATAAATAAGCTAATACAGCCAATAATGGCAACTAACGGAAAAAAGATTAAAAACCAAGGCCAAAAATTTTTATACCACGGAGTAGGTTGCATAGTGTCTCTAAAATTAGTTTAGGAAGCGTTATTTTATAGGAATTATACGTAAAAGACTAAAAAAAAGCCTCACACTGGAGGCTTTTTTGATCTGGATTAATCTATTGAATTAAATAAATTAATTTATAAACATTTTATTAACCGCGTGCTTATTTATCTTGCGATAAACTGTAAACATAAGCTGTTAATAAGTGAATTTTATCTTCACCTAAAATGTCTTTCCAAGCAGGCATTACACCGGCACGACCGTGGTTAAGTGTTTCTTCAACAGCACGTTGAGAGCCACCGTATAACCAAATGTTATCGGTCAAGTTTGGTGCGCCAAATGGTAGGTTATGTGCAACTGACCCTTTACCGTCAGCACCATGACATGCGGCGCACATAGCAAACTTAGCTTTACCTGCAGCTGCATCTTTTTGATTAACAGTACGACCAGAAAGGCTTAGCACGTGTGCTGTCATTTCTTTAACGCCTTGTTCACCTAATGCTGCGCCCCAAGGTGGCATAGCTGCTATACGACCATTAAGCAGAGTTTCTCTAATTTTGTCTGGTGTACCGCCATATAACCAATCTTTATCAGTTAGGTTAGGGAAGCCTGTTCCACCACGTGCATCAGAGCCGTGACATTGCGTACAGTTTTGTGAGAATAAACGCTGACCAATTTCGATGGCTAATTGACCATCTGTTTGTTCATGTTTGTCACCATTTTCAAGAGCAACTTGCTGCGCTGCGTCACCTTCAAACTTAGAATTAACTAAATCTAAAACCGGCACTTGTGCAAGTCGATTAAAAATAGGACCAAAGCGTTCTTGTGCAGCTTCGTACTCTTTATCAAGTTTTACAAAGCGACCTTCTTCTTTTGCTTTAATTATCGCTTCTTTAGATTCTGCTAAAGTAGTAATGCCTTGATTAGAACTAGTCCATTTACCTAAACCTTCCCAGTTACCTAAACCTGGGTAAGCTGCAAGGTAATATACTGACCAAATAAAAGTTGCGAAAAACATGTAAGTCCACCACTTTGGTAGTGGATTATTTAGCTCTTCAATGCCATCATATTCATGTCCGCAGCTTTCACCTTCAGGTACACCAGCGTAGTTTTTTAAATTCCACACGAGTAAACCAAACAAAATGAACAAACATGATAGGGTTAATACAATAACCCAAATACTCCAAAAGCTAGTCATTTCTCAGACTCCTTTTCCTCGTTAGAGAGTGTGTTGTTATGTTTTTTTTCATCTTCAAAAATGGCATTAGCAGCGCTGTCAAAACGATTTTTGCTACGTTTGCTATATGCCCATACAACAATCACAATAAACAATACTAAAATTACCAGAGTTAAAATGCCTCTGTATGTTCCGTAATCCATAATAGTTACTTCAAGTGGGTACCAAGTTGCTGTAAATACGCGATTAGAGCTTGCATCTCTGTTGCGCCTTCGCCGTTATTCATAGCGTTAACTTTTTCAACATCAGCTTTAAGTTCTTCGTCGCTGCCATAACCTAGGCCCGGGTGTTTTGGGTTTTCTGGGTTGATAGCAAAAGTATCACGGAAAATTTGTAGTTTTTTCAGAGTAAGGCTGGTATCAACCGTATTCTCTGCTAACCAAGGAAAACCTGGCATATTCGACTCAGGAACCACAGCACGCGGATCTACTAAGTGCGCATAGTGCCAATCGTCAGAGTAGCGCTTACCAACACGGGCTAAATCAGGACCAGTACGTTTAGAACCCCATAAAAATGGGTGATCCCATACCGACTCACCTGCTACAGAGTAATGACCGTAACGCTCAACTTCATCACGGAAAGGGCGGACCATTTGTGAATGACAGTTAGAACAGCCTTCACGCACGTAAAGGTCGCGGCCTTCCATTTCTAAAGCATTAAGAGGGCGTAAGCCTTCTACTGGTTTAGTTGTGTCGTCTTGGAACATTAGCGGAGTAATCTCAACTAATGCACCAAAGCTGATAGCGAAAACAGTCAGAATAGCCATAAGGCCAACGTTCTTTTCTACTATCTCATGTTTATTTTGTGAATTTTTATTGCTCATCATCTCACTCCGTTATGCTAATTGTGCTTGCGCGTCTAACTTCAGCGATTCTTTCTCAGCTGAAATTGTACGGAAAACGTTATAAGCCATAACTAACATGCCTGCTACGATGAATACACCGCCTACAAAACGCATGATGTAGAAAGGATGCGACGCTTCTAAAGACTGCACAAAGCTGTACATTAATGTACCGTCGGCATTTACTGCACGCCACATTAGACCTTGCATTACACCAGAGATCCACATTGCAACAATGTATAAAACAACGCCAACAGTGTGTAACCAAAAATGGGTGTTAACCAATTTAACGCTGTACATACGACCTTGTGCAAATAACGCAGGGATAAGGTGGTAAATAGCACCAATTGAGATCATAGCAACCCAACCTAGTGCACCTGAGTGTACGTGGCCGATTGTCCAATCTGTGTAGTGAGATAACGCATTTACAGATTTAATTGCCATCATAGGGCCTTCGAACGTAGACATACCGTAGAAAGACAATGAAACAACTAAGAAGCGTAGTACTGGATCAGTACGCAGTTTATGCCATGCGCCTGATAGGGTCATAATACCGTTAATCATACCACCCCAAGACGGTACGAATAGGATAATAGACATAACCATACCTAAACTTTGCGTCCAATCAGGAAGCGCAGTGTAGTGAAGGTGGTGAGGACCTGCCCAGATGTATAATGAAATTAATGCCCAAAAGTGAACTACCGATAAACGGTATGAGTAAACTGGGCGACCTGCTTGTTTTGGTACAAAGTAATACATCATACCTAAGAAACCAGCAGTTAATAGGAAACCTACAGCGTTATGACCGTACCACCACTGAACCATAGCATCTACCGCACCTGCGTAGATTGAGTATGATTTAGTTAACGACACAGGCACTGCCATGCTGTTTACAATGTGTAGTACTGCAACAGTAATAATAAAGCCAGCATAGAACCAGTTAGCAACATAAATGTGCGACACTTTACGCTTGATTAAAGTACCAAAGAATACAATAGCGTAAACAATCCAAACCACAGCGATTAAAATATCGATTGGCCATTCAAGTTCTGCGTATTCTTTTGAGCTAGTAATACCAAGTGGTAATGTAATTACTGCTAATACAATAACTAGCTGCCAGCCCCAAAATGAAAAGGCGGCGAGTTTGTCTGAGAAAAGACGCGTTTGACAAGTACGTTGTACGACGTAATAAGACGTCGCAAACAGTGCACTAGTACCAAATGCGAAAATTACTGCGTTCGTGTGTAACGGACGTAGTCGAGAGTAAGTTAACCATGGTGTATCAAAGTTAAGTGCTGGCCAAGCTAATTGGGCAGCAATCAGAACCCCAATACTCATGCCAACGATGCCCCAAATCACTGTCATAATAGCGAATTGGCGTACAACCTTATAGTTATACTCAGTTTGTGATGCTACTGTTTGGCTCATTTTCTGGCTTCCGCTGCAATAAATGCGTTTAGAAATGAATTACCCACCTTTAAAAGTGGGGCCTACTATTTTCCCCAAGCGTGTTATCTAAAACTTTCAATACATGAAAACTTCAGAAAAAAAACTTGAGAAACCCTTATTTTTTTGCGGGTGAAATGATAAATTTTTTGGCCTAAAAAAGATAGGTCAATTACATAAAATTATGACATCAATCAAACTTTGTGAGCTTGTTGTTTATTTTTTGATACAGTTTGTGCCTAATTTGGCCTAATAGTAACACTCGCACTTGTTATTTACAGTCACGATTATTAGTATTTGCTTTTCTTTAGTGCGAAATTGTTATGTTTATATATAGATTAAGTTTATTTACGGCGGTGTTTTTTTTATTAACAGCGTGTGATTTCTCTAAAAATACAGATGAAAAATTTCTTAAAAGCACTACATGTGTAGCTAATTTACCTTGCACTTTTTCAAATGGTGTTAAAGTATGGTTAAGCGAGAAAACCCTTTCCCCCGAAACCCCATTTACTATTTTTAGTGATTTACCTGCAAGAATTACAATTGAAGATGCCAAGCTTAAAGGCATCACTATGTATATGGGGTACATTCCCCAACAATTTAAACAACACGATGGCCTGTGGCAAAGTAATACAATGGTTGGCATTTGTTCTGAGCAAAATATGCTCTGGAATTTAGAACTAACCGTTAAAGATAATGCCACCTCTGTAATACAAACACTCAATTACTCTTTTTACGTAACGTATTAAAGTCGCGACTACAAACTCTTGTATACAGCTTACATTTTTGATGTGAGTTCGTTTTCTTATACATACGATTATTTGAGTGACAAGATCAATAAAATTGCTTTTTTAGGTTTTAATACTGACAAAACTTCAATAGTGAATAAGTGCTCTCAAAAAGTTCAACTTTAATTACGACTGAATAAAAAATCTAATCAAAAAACCTTCCAAAGGGGCTAAATAAGACTATTTAAGCACCAAGTATGCATAAATATGGTTATTAATTAACATTTAGGTTTGCGGTTTTAATAATGTGCTGTGATTAAGTTGTTAATTTGTCTGTTTTTGGTACGTAGCTCAGTTAATTACATTTGATTACAAAGTGAATCACTTTGGTTTCAGGTGTGTTTCTAATGTTTCTTTGTTTTTTCAATGTACTGTTTTTAAAGTGTATTTATTAATTAACACTGAAACATAATGTAACCTATGTACCTACTATAGTTATTCTATTTTATTTCTTGATATAAATTGAGCTGTCGTTAAGTTTTCGTTCAGTTAAAGGCGCCTAAGTTGCCCACCTGACTCACTATTCTAATAAAAAGTGAGCATTACCAATAAAGGTAAATTTCCAACAAGTAGGGTTCTTTCATGAAAAAATCAACTCTTGGTTTAGCTGTAATCGCAGCATTTCCAATGTTCTCAAGTGTGCAAGTTCTTGCTGCTGAAGACTCAGCACAAGCAATCGAAAAAATTCAAGTAACGGGTTCTCGCATTAAGCGCGCAGATATGGAAACCGCTAGCCCAGTTACTATTATCGGTGCTGACGATATTGCTGCTTCAGGCGCAGTATCAGTAGATTCTGTACTACAAAAAATGACCGCTACAGGCGGCGCAATGACAAACCCAGGTATCAATAATGGTTCTGGTGGTAATGCATCAATTGATTTACGTGGTTTAGGTTCACAACGTACTTTAGTACTTGTAAATGGCCGCCGTATGATCAACTCAGGTACAGGCGCAGCTTCTACAGTTGATTTAAATACTATCCCAGTATCTATGATCAAGCATATTGAAGTGCTTAAAGATGGCGCATCTGCTGTTTATGGTACTGATGCTGTTGCGGGTGTTGTAAATATTATCTTAAAAGATAACTTTGAAGGCCTAGACCTTAATGTTAAATCAGCAATCACTACTGAAGGTGATGCTGATGAAACGTCTTTTGATATTACAATGGGTGGTAACTTCGGTCGTGGTAACGTTGTAATCGGTTTACAGTACACTGACCGTGGCGATGCTTCTCAGGCTGATCGTAGCTTTTCTGATTGTCCATTAACTGAAGATGGCGATGGAAGTGCTCCTTACTGCTCTGGTTCTCCTTATACCCCTAATGGCCGTGTTTGGTCAGGTGATGAATCTTTGCAAGGTCAAGCTGATAATGGCTGGCACGACTATGGTACTAGTGATGCTTACAACTATTCGCAATCTAGTTACTTATATACGCCAATGCGCCGTTTAAACCTTACAGGTATTGGTAGCTTTGATTTAACTGATGAGACGCGTTTATACTCTGAGTTTACATACTCAAAACGTTGGTCAGAGCAGCAATTAGCACCTCAACCAGTATGGTTCGACTTTGACTACGCTGAGTGGATGGGTGATTCTTTAATCGACCAAAATATTAATTACGGTGATGAAATTTCATATGGCCGCCGTATGGCTGACACTGGTACACGTGATTCATCTCAAGTAGTTGATACAGTTCGTTCTGTTATCGGTGCTGCAGGTTATTTAGATAACGGTTTAGAGTGGGATACATCAGTTATTTTTGGTCGTAATGATTCAGTAGATCGCTTAAGCAACCTTCACAATATGGGTTCAATTCAAAGCGAAATTGAAGCTGGCAACTTTAACCCACTTTCACAAGCTTCATGGTCAAGCAGTAGCTTTAGTGACTATGTTTATACTGAGCAAAACTCAGGCGGCAGTCAATTATTTATGATTACAGCTGCGCTTTCTGGTGAGTTAATGGAAGTACCTGCGGGCTTTGTAGGTTTTGCTGCAGGTCTTGAACGCCGTGAAGAAAAAGCGTGGTACACACCAGATTCGATCACTTCACAGGGTCTTGCGAATGACCCACGCGTTGATCCAACAAGCGGTCGTTTTGATGTAAACGAAGCATACCTTGAGCTGGCTATTCCTTTAGTTGCAGATGCTTATCTTGCACAAAATGTAGAATTAAGCGCTGCGATCCGTGCTTTTGATTACAGTACATTTGGTTCTGATGAAACGTGGAAACTTGGTTTAACTTGGCGTGTAAACGACGAATTAATGCTTCGTGGTGTTCGTTCTACAGCTTTCCGTGCTCCTACAGTTGCTGAGCTATACTCAGGTGATTCTCCATCTTATGAGCAAGTTAGCTTCACCGGTGCACAAGATCAGGCTGAAGTAACCGTTGGTGGTAATGACCAATTAACACCTGAATTAGCTGATACAGTTACCGTTGGTGTAGTTTACGAACCAGAATGGTTTGAAGGTTTCTCAATGACGTTAGATTACTACGACATTGAAATCGAAAACGCTATTGCTACAGTAAACAACCAATACATTGTTGATTCATGTCTTGCAACAGATGGCTCTTTAGCGAATCAATCAACAGCACTTTGTAGTTCAGCAAATATCGATTTTAACCAAAGCACAGGTCGTATCGCGTTTAATAACCAACTACAAAACGTAGGTTATGAGCAAACAAAAGGTTATGACTTAAACTTAAATTACAAATTTGATTTAGCTGGCCTTGCTTGGAATACATCACTAGATGTTACTTACCTTGACGAGTACACTGTTGATGTTATTGAATCAAGCATTGATTACGCTGGTTTAATTACTTCTGGTATAGGTGGTTATGCTGACGTAAAAGCAAACTTTGAGCTAGATGTTAAAGGTGATGCTTGGTCTGCTAACTACAAAGCACGTTACATTGCAGGAATGGATAGCTACAGCTGTTTAGGTAAAGAATCTACATGTTATGCACCAACAACACCATCTGTTGTTTACCATGATGTGAGCGGTTCTTACTTTATCAGTGACATGGTTTCGTTAACTGCAGGTGTAAATAACTTATTCGATAAGCAACCACCATACTACTCAGGTAACAACGATTCTAATACTGACCCGTACACATATGATGTACTTGGCCGTCGTGTATTTGCTGGTGTAAACGTTAAATTTTAACTAGCACATTAATCTTATTAAGGCTCAGTATTTACTGAGCCTTTTTTATTGAACAAAATAAAGGAGACAAGTACACTAAAACGATATTTTAGAAGGAGAACTGATTGTTAAAACAAGATGAAAACTTATCTTTTGTCATTGAACCAGAACTAACTCCTCGTTCTGAACAGCGCATAGATCTGTATTTTTCTATTCCCAATGAAATGGGGATTAATCCGCAAACACTTACCGAAGAATCTTACTTTAATAACCACTTTAAATCACATTTAGCGTATAACGCTAACAATATACACTTGCCTTTAGTGCGAAGCCGTTTTGTTAGTAAAAACAAAGGTGAGCAACAAGATTACCGGCAAAATCTTAATTTATTTTGTTATCAAGTACGTTTAGCCCTTGATGCCGATATAAAAGACGCGTTAAAAATTGATGAGGCAGAAGATTTTTATAAACGTGCTAACGAGGTATATGAGCAAAGCGAAGGGCTTTTAAAAAAGCTGCGTCGCTACACACCAGATGACGAAAAACTACTGCCATTTTTTACCAATGCTGATAACTATTTAAGTTGGCATGTTGAGCAATCTTTTTTAAAGCTTTTAGATGAAGGCCCACGTAGTAGCGATTATGCAAAAGAGCGTAACGATTTACTGCAGTTTTGTAAAAGCGAAAATACGTATCGAGCAGAAAAAAGCTACAACTCTGAAACAACCATGCAAGACGCAAATCGAATAACAAATAAAATGCGCTTGTTACAACGCTTAATTGAGCACGGCGTAATATTACAGCGTCAAACGCGGTTTCTTAACAGCTACCTTAAGCGATTAGTTAAAGGCACTGTTACAGCCGTTATCATGGCATTTGTGATGGTTGTAATACTCAATGCTCGCTCAACGTTTACGGAAGTCACCGCGACGCTTATTTTAATTTTAGGGGTTATTTACGGGCTACGTGAAATATTTAAAGAAGATATTACACGTATGATTTGGCGAGCCATTGTACAAGGGCGACCTAAGTGGCGATTTAGTTTTAAAAATAGTATTACCAAAGACAAAGTAGCGAGTCAGCTAATTTGGCTTGAATACATGCGCTTTAAGAAAATACCTAAAGAAGTGAAATCTATTTTTTCAAAACGTCGTCAACAAAATAAACAAGCTGCGCAGTGGTTACACTTTGCAAGTGAGACACGTGTTAGTGCGAAAGAATTTTTGCCCGGCTACGATACACTACAGCACACACTACAATTTAATCTTGCACCATTTGCACGTTATTTAAAACGTGGTGAAGGGAAGCTATATCATTTAGACAGTAATAAAATTTCTAAGCAGGCTGTAGAAAGGCGTTATCAATTAAACATGGTACTTGTTCTAACTGAGGAAGATAAAACACTTTATCAACGCTATAAAATAACGTTAAATCGCAGTAAAATCGTTAATATTGAGCTTATCTACTCCAAAAAATGAGTTTAATTAATTTTAAAAGGGGCTGATACAATCAGCCCCTAATATTTGGTCACTTTATTTATTAGCTAAGCCATGTTTGCTATATAAAGTTACTTTGTCTGATACTAGTGTGATCTCGATATTTTTTGCTTCATCGCCCCATATACAGTTAGTATGCAGTGTTTTTTCAACACAGTTATCAGCACTGCCTAAAATAGTTTCAACTTCAGTCTTATCCATGCCTACTTTAATTTTTTCATAATTTTCAAGACTTACCTTAGAACAAGCCGCAAGGCTTAATGTAGCTGCGATGATAAGGAGTTTTTTCATTGTTATATCCTACTTAATATTAATGTTTGAATTTTCTGATCTGAACAATCATGCCCATTCGTGGATGGTCAAAGTAATGTACTTCACTACTAATTACACGTCTAAACTGAGAGAAACGGGCAGACTCTATATCGCCGTTTTCTAGCTTTTGGCTAATATCAAAATTAGCTGTAATGTATAAATAATGTCGTAAATGTATTTTAAATAAACCGTCTAGTTCCCACTCTGCTTTTGGTTGTTCTGGGTCGTTAAATAGCGCCGGTTGTGAATTCAATAAACTTACAAAATCAGGGTTTGAATAGCTAGGTGTTACATTGGGTTCATTTTTAAGATGCTTACCCGCTATTAAATGCATGCTTGGGGCGCGTGACTTGCTTGCGCCTTCAAAGCGCCAGCCAGTATGTAGAATAGGTGTTAAGCCTTTGCGGTCTAGTTGCCTATATTGCGCTTTAAATTGCAGCTGTTGCGGCGCTAATAAATAAATTTGCTGCATATCATCTTTAGCGGGTGCTAAAGGCGTTACAGGTAGCTCATCGTAGCTTTGTAGGTAGTCAATACTGTTGTCACATACACCCGATTGCGGGTTTGAATTAACTAATGAATCAGTAAAAGTGCGTTTTTGAAAACGCTCATCGCCATCTATGCAGGCCTGCATTGCTTGTTCAGTGTAAAGAGGGGTCAGTAAGTCTAGCGTATTTTTATCTTCAATAGCTTTGTGCTTAAGGCTAAAGTCTTCTTGTAAATACGGGGCAGGGCGCTGTTTAAATACAAGCACCTCAACCTCAAACCAGCGTTCTGCAAATGCAGTGCTGCTAAATAAGCAGCATAAAACAATAAGCGATTTTTTTAGCAACATTAATGGCTAACCTTTTTTTCGAAATCTGCAATCATTGCAGTGACCATTTTTAAGCGTTCGCGGGCATTTGCCTCACTAATTGCAAAGCGCAGTTTATTTGCGCCATCCATTTTGTACACCTTAGGTGCACTTTGTATCAAGCCAATGATGAAGCTAGGGTTAACCTTGGTATCTTGGCTAAACTCAAAGTAACCACCTTTTGGGTTTGCCTCAATTTTAGTTATACCTAAACTACTAGCTTTCATTTTTAATAATTGTAGGCTAAATAGGTTTTTAGCAGCATCAGGTAGTAAACCAAAGCGGTCTATTAGTTCCACCTGTAGTTCATCCATATCATCAAGGTTAGCACAACTTGCAATTCGCTTATACATACCCAAGCGTGCATTAACATCGTGTATGTAGTCATCAGGTAGTAATGCAGCTAGCTTTAAATCTACTTCGGTTTGTTTTTGAAGTAGGTTTTCAAGCGTTGGCTCTTTACCCTCGCGCAGCGCATTTACGGCTTGTTCGAGCATTTCCATATACAAACTAAAGCCGATGGTTTGCATTTGGCCTGATTGATCATCGCCAAGTAGCTCACCCGCACCACGAATTTCTAAATCGTGTGTAGCGAGGGCAAAGCCTGCACCTAAATCCTCTAATGATTCAATTGCTTGTAAGCGTTTACTCGCATCTTTAGAAAGCGCTTTAGGATCACCTGTTAGTAAGTAGGCATACGCTTGATGGTGGCTTCGCCCAACTCGTCCACGTAATTGGTGTAACTGGGCAAGGCCGAGTTTATCTGCTCTGTCCATGATAATGGTATTAGCCGTAGGCACATCAATACCGGTTTCGATAATCGTGGTACATACCAGCACGTTGTATTTTTGATGGTAAAAGTCAGTCATTATTTGCTCAAGCTCTTGCTCGCGCATTTGGCCATGGGCTGTAGTCACACTGGCTTCAGGTACCCATTCACTAATTTCTTGTGCAACACGCTCAATAGTTTCTACGTTGTTATGTAAAAAGTAAACTTGGCCACCGCGTTTAATTTCTCGCAGTACTGCTTCGCGTATAAGTTCTACATCGCGTTGGCGTACAAAGGTTTTTACCGCTAAACGTTTCGCCGGTGGCGTTGCGATTATCGATAAATCGCGCATGCCGCTCATGGCCATGTTGAGTGTACGAGGTATTGGTGTTGCAGTCAGTGTGAGTATGTCTACATCGGCGCGCAGTGCTTTAATTTTCTCTTTTTGACGAACACCAAAGCGATGTTCTTCATCAACAATTAACAAGCCTAAATCGTTAAATTTAATGTCTTGTTGAATAAGTTTATGCGTACCAATAACTATATCGAGCTTACCATTGGCCATTTTTTCAAGTGTGTCTTTTTGCTCTTTAGTGGAGTTAAAGCGCGAAAGCACACCTACTTCAATAGGAAAGTCAGCAAAACGGTCTTTAAAGTTTTCAAAGTGCTGCTGAGCCAGCAAGGTGGTAGGCACTAAAATTGCCACTTGTTTATCATCGTTAACTGCTACAAAAGCAGCGCGCATGGCCACTTCTGTTTTACCAAAGCCTACGTCACCACACACTAAACGATCCATCGCTTGTTTTGATTGCATATCGCCTAATACGGCTTCTATGGCGTTACGCTGATCGTCAGTTTCTTCAAACGGAAAGCTATCGCTAAATTGACGATATGCGGGGGCATCTAGAGTAAATTTATTACCAGGCTTTGCTTGGCGCTGAGCATAAATGTCGAGTAATTCAGCGGCGACATCGCGAACTTTTTCAGCAGCACGTTTTTTTGCTTTTTCCCATGCATCTGAGCCAAGCTTATGCAGTGGGGCGCTGGCTTCTTCACCACCAGAGTAACGACTAAGCATATGCAGTGCAGATACTGGCACGTACAATTTAGCTTCACTTGCGTAAGTAATCGTAACAAACTCAGTAACTACACCTGCAGCATCAATTGTTTGCAAACCTTGGTAACGGCCAACACCATGATCAAGATGCACAACAGGTTGACCTTCTTTAAGCTCGGCTAAATTACGAATTAGCGCATCTTGGCTGGCTTCGTACTTGTGCTTGCGGCGTCTGCGCTGAGATACTTTTATGCCAAGTAGTTCTTGCTCGGTAATAATAGAAAGGCTTGGTTTAGTGCCAAGTACTACACTTTGCTCGAGCGGGCTTACTACTAAGCCTACATCACTTGCACTTTTTATAAATTGTTCGAGTGTTTCAAATTCTTTAAATTTTAAACCGCTTGGTTTTAAAATGCTCAGCAATGATTCGCGACGACCGTCCGATTCAACACTGAGTAATATGCGGCCTTTTTTCTTTTTTTGCTCTGCTACATAATTTATAAACGCGCCATAAGGTTCATGCTGTTTATGATCAATACGAATGGCCGGCAGCTCGCTAACGCTTAAGTTTTTATTACCTGCTTTAGTGCCAAGCTTTGCAAGGGATAATCTAATACGTGCAAAATTGCCTAAATTAGAAAACAGCTCTTCAATTGGCTGATAAAGCGCATTAGGTTCAAGTAATGGACGAAGTGGGTCAACTCTGCGGTTTTCATAGCGTACATTTACATCGTGCCAAAAGTTATCTGCCGCGTGCTCTAAATCACCCAGCTGCATAACGGTTGTTGTATCTGGCAGGTAGTCAAAAATAGTCGCGAGCTTTTCAAAAAATAATGGCATGTAGTATTCAATACCTGCAGGCCAGTTACCTTTGCTTACTTGCATGTATACAGAGTCTTGCTGCGAGCTTGCGCCAAATTTTTCACGGTAGCTTATTCTAAAGCGTTCAATATCAGCGTCGTTAGTAGGAAACTCATGCGCTGGAAGTAGCTCAATTTTATCTACTTTTTCATCAGAGCGCTGTGTTTCTACATCAAATAAGCGAATGGTATCGAGTTCGTCATCAAAAAAGTCGAGTCTAAATGGGTGTGGGCTACCCATTGGGTATAAGTCAACGATTGAGCCGCGTATAGCATATTCGCCGTGCTCCATTACTTGTTGAACATTTAAATAACCGGCTTGCTCTAAATTGTCACGAAAGTTATGAGTGTCTAGTTTGTCGCCTACTTTAAAGTTTATTGTTGAACCGTAAATAAATGAGGCCGGGGCTGTGCGCAACATTAAAGTAGATACAGGCACAATTAACACACTTTGTTGTTCTTTTTTTAAGGTGTTTAAAGTGGCCAAACGGGCTGAAATAATATCTTGATGGGGAGAAAAATGATCGTATGGCAGAGTTTCCCAATCAGGAAATACCATGACTGGGTTATCGGGTAATAAATATTCTAACTCTGTTTCAAGGCGCAGTGCACTTGGTGTATCAGGCGTAACAATTAAGACTAAGTTATCTTGTTGTTTAACGCCTTCAGCAATAGCAATACTTAAACCACTTCCGCTTAGCTGGCCCCATTGAATTTTATCTTTATGAGATTTTACCCAAGGCAAGGCTGCCCATTGCTCAAACGCCATTTATTACTCCATTTATAGTTGGCTCTTAGCAAGTAAGAGCCATCTTGAGTTAAGGTTACTTAGTCTCGGTATATTTTTGTTAGGTCTTTATAGTGATCAATTCGTCTATCACGCAAGAAAGGCCAGATACGTCTTATGTTTTCTGAGCGTTTTTGATCAATTTCTACTACTAAAATTTGCTCATCAGTATTATTAGCCTCTGCTAATAGTTCACCTTGTGGGCCTGCAATAAACGAATTGCCCCAAAACGAAATACCATCGCTTTGCGCACTAGGGTCACTTTCATGGCCAACGCGGTTACAGCTAATTACCGGCACGCCATTGGCAACAGCATGGGCACGCTGGCTAATAACCCACGCATCTTTTTGACGAGTTTGCTCAGCAATGTCGTCGTTAGGATCCCAACCGATAGCGGTTGGGTAAATTAATACCTCAGCGCCAGCCATTGCCATTAAACGTGCAGCTTCAGGAAACCATTGATCCCAACATACTAGCACGCCTAATTTACCTACTGAGGTTTGAATAGGCTCAAAACCGATATCACCTGGGGTAAAGTAAAATTTTTCGTAAAAACCTGGATCATCAGGAATATGCATTTTGCGGTATTTACCTGCAATACTGCCGTCTTGCTCTAATACAACCGCAGTATTGTGATAAAGGCCCGTAGCGCGTTTTTCAAATAAAGACGCGACAATAACAATGCTTAGCTCTTTAGCAAGCTCACCTAAGGCATTACTGCTAGGGCCTGGAATGGTTTCGGCTAAATCAAATACGTCAACATTTTCGGTTTGGCAAAAGTAGAGGCTTCGGTGTAGCTCTTGGAGTACAACCAGTTTTGCACCTTTTTGAGCGGCTTCACGAATGGCACTTATTGATTTTGCCATATTGTCCTGAGCGTTATCGGTATTGCTTTGTTGCACTAACGCAACGGTTAATTTTGCAGGGCTTGTCATTGTGCTGCTCCAGCTAGAAATCCACGAGGTAATTGCATTGTAATACAGTGCAGGCTGCCAAATTGTTCAATAATTGGTTGGCAATTTACGCCAATAATAGTGTGTTGTGGGTATGCTTTTTGAACTTGCGCAAGAGCACGCTCATCATTGGCATCATTATACGTTGGCACAAGCACAGCATTATTAATAATTAAGTAGTTAGCGTAGGTAGCCGGTAAGCGTGTTTGCTCATCGTCATAAGCGGCTTTTGGCCACGGTAACTCAATTAAGTTATATGGGGTGTTATCGGCAGTTTTAAAGGTTTTTAGTTGTTTTTCCATCGCATCAAGTGCGCTAAAGTGCTCATCAGTTTTATCGTCACACTGCACATATACAAGGGTATTATTTGGTGCAAAACGCACTAAGGTATCAATGTGGCTGTCGGTGTCATCGCCCGCTAAATAGCCATGTTCAACCCATAAAAAACTCGTCGCGCCTAAGTGCTCTTTCAAAAGTGCTTCAATATCATTTGGGTTTAAATCAGGGTTACGGTTTTTATTAAGCAAACATTCGCTGGTTGTTAGCAACACACCGTGCTCGTTTATTTCAATACCGCCACCTTCAAGTACCATATCGAGCGCTTGATATTGGTTGTTTGTGCTACTTAGCTCTTTTACCAAAGTACGATTAATTTGATTGTCTAATGCGCTTTCAAACTTATTGCCCCAACCATTAAAAGTAAAATCATATACTTTTAGTTGCTCTGGTGAATCAATTGCGGCGCAAGTAAGCGGACCATGATCGCGCGCCCATGTATCGTTAGTAGGCGTTACTACAAAATGAACACGATTAAGAGAGACGTTAGCACTATTTAGTAATGCTGTAATATGCACTTTTAAGGCACTGTTATGCGCCACAATAACAAGCTGTTGCTGCGTTGTTATATGTTTAGCAAGTTCTATATATACAGGTTCTACACGCGCTAAGTTGTCGGCCCAATCGGTGTCTTTGTGAGGCCATGTAAGCATAACAGCGTCTTGCTCGGCCCATTCTGGTAAAAGTCTAAAGTTCATGAATTTTATATACTAATTAAGATGGCGCTAGTTTAGCATTTTACATAAAGATGTCAGCTAATTATCACTGTTTAGGTCGCCTTGGTTTTGATCAAGTTCTTGACGTTTTTTAAGTTGGCGGGTTTGAGCATGTAAACTCGCTCTAACAATAAGTTCTTGGTCAGTAGTTCTAATTGCGGTAAAGAGCATAGTGTATTGGTAGTGTTCGCTATCTTGTTTTTCTACTGCCACAACTTCGGTGTAACAATAAACCGCAGAGGCCTCGTGGTGCAAAAACAGTTTGGTTCTAAATGCTTGGCCAATTGAGTGTACTTCAGGTGATGTAAAACGAATACCGCCACCGCCGTAGCTATCACATTGTATTGCGTTATCTTGGGCTTGTTCTGAGGCCAAAATATGGCTCATTATTAAATCTATTTTACGTGACTGCGCTTGTAAAAAAGTAGCTAGCTCTTGTGCTATATCGCCTAAGTTACGCAGTGGGCGTAACGAGCTTTGCTCAAGCTCACTTACTTCATTTGCTAATCTAAATAGTGGGGGAATGTCGTCTTCAAGCTCAAGCTGCGATTTAGGAACTTGTCCGTTTGATACGGGGAATAAATTTACTCTTATACTTTCATTAATTTGAAAGTACTGCTCAAACTCACCTAATCTTTCACTATTCATTATATTCTCCACCACGTATTTATTTAATAGTAGCGTTGTGAGTACTAAATTGCTAGCAGATAAAATAACGCGTAGCGGGCTAAATGCTTTGTTTACATTCAATTTTTAACATACTGATTATGAAAATAAATACACTAAGGCATATTTAGGGGGAGTTACAAAAAAGCGGCCAATGTCATCCTAACATTGGCCGCTTGGGTATTGATTCATCAGCGTGTACTTATTTAAGTAGAGCGGCTAATTCATGTAAATCTTTCACAACATGATCTGGTTTTTTAGCTAATGGGTAAAGTGCTTTACCTGGGCGTGCTATAAAAGTGGTTTGTAAGCCAGCTTCTTTTGCACCAGCAACATCCCAGCCATGGGCTGCAACCATCATTGCTTCATTTGGTGCTACGTTTAGCTTTTTAAGTACCCACTCATACGCACGTAAGTCTGGTTTGTAAATTTTAATATCTTCAATGCTGTAACGCGCATCAAAGTAAGACATTAAACCAGCGCTTTCAAACTGTGCCTTTACACCTTTGTTTGAAGAATTTGTAAGGCTTACTAACTTATAGCCCTGTGCTTTGAGTTTTGCCAGTCCTTCTTTAACATCGCTGTGTGGAGGAAGCGTTAAAAGAGGCGTAACAATAGCTGTTTTAGCTTGTTCACTTGTAATATCAATGTTGTTGTTTTGAGCAACCATAAGAAGTGACGCCACACCGATTTGCCCAAAGTCGTGATAACTACCGCTTACAGTATCTACTAATGAATGGTGCAGCATAGTTGAAAACCACAGTGGTAATAAATCTTCACGTCCGCCTAGCGCTTTACCAATAGAGGTACGCATTGACGTTAAATCAAGTAGGGTTTCGTTTACATCAAAAATAAGCACTTTAGGTTTTGCTTGTTCTTTTGGTCCATCAGCGACTGCATAACCAGATACAAGGCTTGTGCCCACAAGTAGTGAAAGAGTAAGTGTTTTTAACGATTTTAAAATAGACATTAATTATTCTCCGATTCAAGTGCTGTCATAGCATCAATAGGTTCTGCGCGTAGGGTGTAATCTTCGCTTAAAAATGCGTATGTAATTACACCTTCTTGGTTTATCACATAGGTGGCCGGTAGCGGTAATTTAAAGCTTTTATCGCCGTAGTAGTGTTCAAAATCAATACCAAATTGTGTGTATAACGCTTGAATACGCTCATCAAGTGTAAACAATAAACCAAATTGCTCAGCTACTTTATTGCTCACATCGCAAAGCACGTCAAATTCAAGGTCGTTTTTTTGTGCAGTTGAGAGAGTTTCATCAGGTAGTTGTGGTGATATTGCGACTAACTGAGCACTTTGAGTTTTAAATTGTGGTAAGTAGTCGTTAAGTGCTTTTAGCTCTAAATTACAATATGGGCACCAGCCACCACGGTAAAAACTAATGATTACCGGGCCTTTTTTTAATAAATCTGCAAGCTCAATGTTTTCGCCGTTATGGTTGGCTAAGCTAAAGTTTTCTACTTTTTGACCAATTTGCAATGCATTGTCTTTAATATGCTGTGCAATTAGCTCTTCGTTTGTAGTGTTCATTAGTGCCAAAACGTCAGCCGGCAATTTGGCATCTTTTTGTACGTTATAGGCATCTATTTGCGCTTTTAAACTCATGATTGAACCTCAATAATTAGACTATTTGCAATTATAGTGTTTTATATATTTAAATAAACATTGCAATACTGAAAGCTTCATTCGAAAATATTAAACATTGAAAAGTGCACAATGGCATCTTTATGTATAATTTAAGCGACCTAGAAACATTTATAGCTGTAGTTGAAAATAAGGGCGTACTTGCTGCTGCCCGCGAGCAGCGTTTATCGCCTGCAACGGTGAGCCATCGCTTAAGTAAACTAGAGCGTGAGCTTGCTACAGTACTTGTTTTTAGAGATAGCAGGCGAGTACGGTTATCTCCCGCAGGTGAAATATTTTATACGCGTGTGGGGGCTATAATAGAAGCTCTTCACGATGCTGAGCATAGTATTGGCGCGCGTAGCTCATCGGTGAGTGGTTTACTACGCGTGACCATGCCGCCTTGGGTTTTTTCAAAATACGTAATGCCTAAACTCAATGAGTTTGAGCAAGCTTACCCTGAACTAAAGCTTGATTTTTTAATAACGGATCATTTTGTAAATGTGGTTGATGACGCGCAAGATGTTGCAATTAGGGTGGGAAAATTAAATGACTCAGGATTACTTTCTCGTAAAATCGTAAACAATAGTCGCATACTGTGTGCAGCCCCTAGCTATATAGAAAAGTACGGCATGCCTGAAAATTTAACGCAATTGAGTGAGCATTATTGGGTTTGCCTGCCGTGGCAACGCCAGTTAAAGCTTTTTGACGAACACAAAAAAATACATACCTTTAATGCTAAAACTCGTTTTACTATTTCAAACTCCGATAATATGACACAAGCTGCCATTGCAGGTCATGGTATTGCTATTAAGTCAAAAATAGCGATTAATGAAGATCTTAAAAACGGTATTTTGGTTGAAGTTATGCCAGGGGTAATGGCACAAGATGATGCACCGGTTTGGTTTTTACGTCCGCAAAATAGTTTAACAACCCGCAAAACTGATGTATTTTATGATTTTATGAAATCACTATTTTTGAGCTGCGAATAAGTGTTTAAATGAGCGTTTTACTCCAGTTAAAAACAAATAACCAGTAAGCTCTGCAAGCAAGGCAACAATTATGGCTGCAACAATGGCGGCTATAATAGAGTCTTTTTTCAAAATGATTTGACCTTCAAAGCGTTGCCATACTTGTTGCTTTATATCGCTCATGCCACTGATCATAGTAAATATATACGGAGATTTCTCAAACCTATTTACGGCTATCTGTAAATCTTGCTGTCGCTCGTAAAGAGTACTGATATTACTTGCCCCTTTGTTCACAATTTCATCACCAATATTTTGATAGTGTTTTATTAGCTTATTTAAATCATTATTGAAATACTTAGCTGCATCGCTTTTAAAAGGCGCAACGGCATTATTAGCTTCAATTAACTGGGCTGATAGTGCTTGGCCAAAGTCACTTACAAATGCAGGTATTTGCACTCCAAGTAGTAAACCGAATGCAAAGAAACTAAGTCGTATATAATCTAAAAATTTACTCATTTATCTTCCTATGCATTTAAATAACCCAGAATTAACATTTGAGCTTGTTTTTATGTCAAAAACTCGTAATCTAATGGGGCGTGTTGACCTTTGTGGATTGAAATTTGTTCAATCTAGGTACGATTTAATCGCGGCGCGAGGTTTGTAACCTAGCGGGCTAAGTCAAAACCGAGCAACAAAGAGTTAATCGTCCCTAGAAAGAACCCAACGGGCAGCGCATGTTTGGCATTTATGCTGCGTTATCACCTATTTATGGGGAATAACCACACTACATAGGCTCTGCCTTGCCTAAATCCCAAACGTACTGCTGCAAATTTAACCACGAAAGGCCAACACGCCCTAATAATAAAAATAACAACAGGTGGATGTTAAGGATGACGAAAAAAGTAAAGTTCACGTCAACATTTGTTGATATTTCTAAACAGCTCAAACGTTTTGTATCGCGCATTGTTCAACCCGACGATGTAGAAGATATTGTGCAAGAAACTTTTGTAAAAAGCTATGAAGCTGATTTAAAACAAGACATCCAGTTTACCCGCAGTTATATGCTAAAAACAGCAAAACATCTAGCACTCAACCATATAGCTAAGTGGGACAACAAATTTAATGATTCGTTAGAAAATGATAACGAATTACCCGTATTACTCAAATCAATGAAGCTCGAAGACGAATACACATCTAAAGAGCGTTTTTTACTTTTTTGTAGAGCTACTGAGCAACTAAGCTCATCGATTCGTAAATGCTTTATATTAAAAAAAGTTTACGGTATGAGCCAAAAAGAGATAGCAGACCAAATGCAGTTAAGCCAAAGCACTGTTGAAAAACACATTGCCAAAGGATTGTTACAAACCATGTTGTACATGCGTGAACATGAGCAAAGCCCTCAAACGAACCCTAAAGCTCAGGCACATCCTATATCAGTTAAGAGGGTCGCAGAATGAGTAATGTTCATCAATTTAATTCAAAAGATTTAATCTTAGAAAAGTCATGTGATTGGATAAGCGCGATTGATCGTGGTTTAACTGATGATGAAAAAGAGCAATTTAAATTATGGATGATGCAAAGCACCGCACATCAAGACTCTATATACGAGCTTGCTCAGCTTTGGGATGAGCTTTCAGTATTAAACGAATTAAGTCATTTATTTCCTCAGCGCAACAATACTAAAACATCAAAAAACAAGTGGATGTTTTCTTACTCAATTGCAGCGAGTTTGTTTGCAGCGTTAATGGTATGCAGCTACTTATTAATTAACTTAGAAAATGGCTACAACCAAGAGCTTGCAAAAGTTAATTACACTAAAATTTACAAAACAAAAGTAGGCGAGCAAGCAACGTATGTGTTGCCAGACGGCACCATAGTGCAGCTTAATACTAATAGCTTACTAGAAGTTGCTTATAGCAAAGGTCGCAGGCAGTTATTACTTAGTCGTGGGGAAGGGCGCTTTAATGTATCAAAAGATGCCACGCGTCCATTTAGTGTTATGGCAGGTGATAAAAGTTTTACCGCGTTAGGCACGGTATTTAATGTACAACGCAATACTTCATCAGATTTAGAACTGGTGGTTACTGAAGGCAAAGTGATGATCACTGATCCAAGTGTAGCGGTTGATGCAAATGACTTTAAAGATTATCAACTTGCAGATAATAGCACGCAAAAAATTCGTCAAATTAATGCCAATATTGTTACCTCAGGCGAAAAAGCAGTTATTGAGCAAAGTGTTACAAAGCCAATTACGCAGCTTTCAATGAACGACGTACAACGCGATTTGGCATGGCAAAACGGGATGCTTATTTTTAATGGAGAAGAGCTAAGCGATGCTTTAAATGAAGTAAGCCGCTATACAGCCACACGTTTTGAGCTTTCATCAGCTGAGCTTGCCAGTATTAAAGTGGCTGGAGTATTTAAAGCCGGTGACGTTGAAGGTTTACTTGAGAGTTTACAAACTAATTTTTCGATTGATCATGAGCGTTTAGGTGAGCATGTAGTAACGCTAAAACACCATACAGAATCATAAGTAGACGTTATGCAAATCAAACTAATGTTAGATAAAGTTGCATCAATAAAGATTGAACGTAAAAAAAACATTAAAAAAAAGAAACAAAGCCATAGAGGATTTTTGTTTGTCAGCTGTTTATATAAGTTGCGCAGTAACCAAACGCATTTATTGAGTGGATTTAGTGTGCTTGCACCGGCTATTTTTAGTTTAAGTGTACAAGCAGCAACACAAACCACTGGGCAAATGGTGCAATTTGATATAAAAGCGCAGCGAGCAGACAAAGCCTTAATTGAATATGCTAAACAAACAGAGCAAACCGTGGTGTTTTCTTATGAGTTGGCAAAGCAGTATGACGCAAATTCAGTTTATGGATTTTACACTCAGCTAGATGCTCTAGAGGCATTATTAGGTGGGACTGAGCTCGATGCGGTTGTTGATCAAAATGGTTTACTGAGTATAAAACTCAAACAAATCAACAGGAATGATAACAACATGATGAAGCTTTCAGCGGTCAGTGCAGCAGTATTACCAGCTTTACTTGCAGTAAATTCGCAAGGTGTAAACGCAGCAGAAGAAGTCGCTCAAGAAAAAATTGAAAAAATTGCTATTGTCGGTAGCCGTGTAGCAGGACGTTCAGTTGAAGATTTACCCGTTCCAGTAGATATCCTAAGTGCAGAAGCGCTTGAAAATACGGGCCAAACAGAAGTTGGTCGTATGCTACAGTCTATCGCCCCTTCATTTAACTTTTCAAGCTCTGCAATTAGTGATGGTACAGATGCTTTAAGACCTGCGACACTTCGCGGTTTGGGCCCCGATCAAACATTGGTGTTAATTAACGGCAAACGTCGTCATCAAGCAAGTATTATTCATATTAATGGCTCTGTTGGGCGTGGTACCGCAGGTACTGACATGAATGCAATTCCAGCCTCTGCAATTAAACGCATTGAAGTATTACGTGATGGCGCTGCTGCTCAGTATGGTTCTGATGCAATTGCTGGTGTTATTAATATTGTACTTAAAGATGGTAGCGAAGGTGGCAAAGCGGCTATTAACTACGGTCAATATTCTGAAGGCGATGGCGAAACCATTAACCTTGATTTTAATAAAGGCTTTGCGCTAGGTGATGACGGTTATTTAAATACAACTATTAATTACCGTGACCGTGCACCGACTAACCGTGCCGGTTTACATGGCTCTTGTCAGTTTTATGGTTGTACAGAACTAAGTGACGGCACTTTACTTGCTGGTGATCCGCGTGAGCTGACAGCCGATCGTGATACCTTTAGAATTGGTGATGCTGACTCTCAGCAGTTTGGTTTAACAATTAATACCGGTTACGAGTTAGGTGATGGCGAGCTTTACGGCTTTATTACTTACTCAACACGTGAAAATGAGTCGGCTGCATTTTTCCGTCATAATGCAAATGCAGGTGGTAACCCAGTACTACAAGATAACGATGCGACGATTCCGCTAGGTTTCTTACCAAAAATCAACACAACTATCGACGATATCTCGTACAATTTTGGTTATAAAACTGAATTTGATAACGATGCAAGCCTTGATTTATCTTACACCTATGGTGAGAACAGCATTGATTACACTACAAGTGACACTATCAATGCCTCATACGCTAACTTTTTACGTTATGACCAAGGTTTAAGTGCAGCTGATATTCGTACAACTATTCCACGTGAAGCGTACGCTTACGGCATGGAATTATCACTGCAAACAATCAATATTGATTTTACACAAAACTTTGATGATTATTCGTTAGCGATGGGTGCTGAAATACGTACTGATGAATACCGTATTTTAGAAGGTAATGAATATGCGTACCGCGATTACGACACATTAAATGGTGTAAGTATTTACAGCGGTTTAAGTGGCGGTGTTGGCTCTGAAGATGCATCGGGTGGTTCACAAGGTTTTGGTGGTTCATCACCTGCGTCTTCAGTGGATGAGTCACGTGATGTAATTTCATTTTACGTAGATGCAGAATCTTATGTAATTGAAGATGTGATTTTATCTGGTGCACTTCGCTACGATAACTACAAAGGTTTTGGCGATACAGTAAACTTTAAACTTGCTGGTAACTGGTCTATTACCGACGATATTTCATTACGTGGCGCATTAAGCTCAGGATTTAGAGCGCCTTCAATGCAGCAGCTTTACTTTAATAACGTAAGCACACAATTTGTTGTTGATACTAATGGTAATTTAGTTGCAGAAGAAGTTGGTACATTTAGAAATGATTCAACACTTGCGCAAAGTTTAGGTATTCCAAAACTTAAAGAAGAAAAATCACAAAACCGTAGTTTAGGTATTGTGTATAACGTTACCGATAATATTAATGTAACCGTTGATTACTACTCGATTGATATTGATGACCGTATTGTAATTAGTGATCGCTTAGGTAAAGGGTTATCTACAAGCCTTGATGCAGCACTAAACAGTGCTGGTGCTGGCGTAGGGCAGTTTTTCTTAAATGGTGCTGATACAGAAACTCGTGGTGTTGATTTTGTAGCAACGTGGAACACCGAAGGTTTAGGCGGCACGCTTGATTTTACACTTGCAGCTAACTTTACCAAAACAGATGTTGTATCGTTGTTCTCTCCTGCTGGCTCAAGCCTTGAGACAGTAAAAGTAGAAGATATATTCTCAGCTGAAGACATCTCTATTATAGAAGAGTGGCAACCAGAGGACCGTATTAACTTAAGTGCGCTTTATCAACGTGATGATTGGACTGTTAACTTGTCACTTAATCGTTTTGGTGAATACACAGTAGAAGATGGCGGTCGTCAAACGTATGGCGCAGAAATTTTAACTGACGTTAAAGTTAACTACTTCGTTACTGAAGATTTATCAGTAAATATTGGTGCAAATAACTTGTTCGATGTTTACCCAGATAAAAATGAAATAGGTAACTCTCGCTCAGGTACTATTGTGGATGCTAGTGGCAACACAGTAATAAGTAGCTCAGGTGTGTTTGACTACTCACGTCGTTCGGCTCCGTTTGGATTTAACGGTGCTTACTACTACGTAGGTGCAGAATACCGTTTTTAATTAATAACCTCCCTTTTGTTATTTAACTCAAAGGGCCGTAAGGCTAATGCCGATCAGTTAAGAAAATGACCGGTTGACCGATCCAAGCGATCATGCAAAATCCGTAGTTAGGAAACTAACTACGGATTTTTTTGTGAATATAGAACAAGCACTGCAAGCAACACTTGAAGAAAGCAGCCGATACCATACCTTTGAAAAATTATCAGAAATTCTTGACCCTGAAATCATTGAACAAGGTTTTCAACAAGCAGGGATTGCAACCGTTCGTAAGCGAAGATTACCGCTTGAAGCCGTTTTGTGGTCAGTTATTGGCATGGCATTGTTTCGAAAAGAATCAG